>NZ_DATGTT010000019.1:0-8862 GCF_035301675.1 Lentibacillus sp.
AGCTGCTCCCCACATAGATGGCGCACCTATAATTTGTCCTTTACTCTTCCTGGAAGATTTTTTAAACAGATCCTTGTACTTCGGTAAATCTTTGACAGATTTCAAATCCGGTGCCATGGGCTCAATACCACGTTCCTCATCGCCTTCAATAACATAAGTGGGGACAAAATAACCACGTTTCGTATCGCCAAAATTAACGCCTAATTGTTTAATTTCTCCACTATCGAGCGCCTCTTCGTAAGCATCGCCCATCTTATCTCCCCATATTTCCATCGTTACATCAATATCACCATTTTGCAGCCCCTGTAAGCCAATTGACATCGATGCGGTAGTCACTTCCGTTTTATACCCATAGCCTTCTTCCAATACTGTGGCTGCTACTTGATTATGGAAGCGAATACTGTTCCAGCCCAAGTCAGAAAATACAATTTTTTCTTTCGTCTCTTTGTTATCATCATTTTCACTGGTAGCCTCTGTTGCTGAATCACAGGCTGCTAATAATAAAACCGCGAAAACAGATACGAACAACAACGTTGGTCGAAGCGTTTTGATTAATTTTAACATTAAAAGACATCATCCTTTGCATGACTAATTTTGAAAAATATTATCTCATTGAAGAAAAATTGTCTTCTTTTTTTAAAGGTACCTATCAACGGAAGACAGGCCAAGCTCTTGTATTTTATTTATACCTGCACACGCTGAACTTTTTTCAATACTGTACTTTCATCTGCCAAAGCTTCCGGATCTATGGCTTTTTGCTGCTGAATCATTCGTCTCACGGGCAAGGCATTTTTTGGCTGGTTGGAGATGAACGCAGCCTTGACGATATCTTGATCATCCAGATAGAAAATCGTAAACGCATCCGATTCAACCGATCCCCGTAAAACAGTTTTGGACCATTCCTTTGCATGCCCGAAATATTGGAATCGGTTGTTATATTGATCCGACCAAAAGTACGGTGTATACGTATAAGGGGCCGATTGCGGATGCACCATGTTTTTTGCAACTGTTTTGGCATGGTTGACGGCATGATCCCAATGTTCGACATGAATGGGCACCCCGTTGTATGGCCATGACGTACAGTCCCCCGCCGCATAAATGTCAGGGGCTGATGTCTCACCGTATTCACTCACGGCATAGCCCCAGTCAGCCTGTAATTGCGGGTGTGACAACTCCGTATTTGGTGTCACTCCGACACCTATCATGACCGCTTGGCATGGAATCCGCCGGCCCGATGCTGTCACCGCTTCTTCGACGTTTGTTTCACCGTTAAACTGCGTGACCGAATCCTCTGTAATCACATCGACGCCGTTACGTCGATGCAAATCCAGAAAATACTCTGATACTTGCCTGCCGACGATCGTTTCCATCGGGTAAGAAGACCTTTCCACAATTGTAACGTTAATTCCCAACTGATTCAGAGAAGCTGCCAGCTCGGCTCCGATAAAACCTGCCCCGATAATAACGGCCTCTTTCACCTGTTGCATATGTTGATTAATGGCTATGGCATCAGCCATCCTTCGTAAGTAAAAAATGCCTTGAAGGTTATCGCCCGCGATTGAAAGTGTGCGTAACTGTGATCCGGTCGCGAGCAGAAGTTTCTCCCATTCATAGGAATGACCATCATTTGTATCGATCGTCTTACGAACGGAATCTATGTCTGTTACTTCAACACCAAGCTTCAAGTCTATGTCCAATCTTTCATAGGTCGCGGGATCCCGTAATAATATGCTTGCTTCATCCGTTTCCCCGGTCACCCATTCCTTAGACAAAGGCGGGCGATCATAAGGCATCCGACTGTCGCTGTCCAGCAGCACAATCCGGTCTTGATCACCTTCTTTCCGCAAGCTCTCGGCGGCATGAACACCCGCGACTCCAGCTCCTATAATAACCGTTGTCCCTGCATCAGACACCTTACTCTCCCCCTTCATAGCTAATCCATACCGCCCCGTCAGCCTCGATAGCCTCATAGACTCGCAGCGGGGTTTCTGCCGGTCCTTCCAGCACGGAACCGTCACGAATATCGAAACAGGCGAAATGCAGCGGACACGTCAGACACGTGCCATCCAACTCACCGTCAGCCAACTCGGCATACGCATGCGTACATATCCCTTCAACAGCATAAACCTTTCCTTCCCCGCGGCCGACAACAATCGTCTCCGTCCCTACTTCACATTCGATGAGGTCATCTTCTTCAAGCTCTGAACTTGAACAGGCATAAATATAAGAATCGGGTTTCGATCCTTCTGTATGTTGCATTGCTATCACCCTCATGTTTCATTCTTTCTTTCACTTGTCCTTGTTTATTAATAAACGATGGCCTAAACACTAAAACCAGTTTGCCGGTTCAGGCTTCAGATTTTGAAAAATATGCTTGGTTTCCTGATATTCTTCCAGCCCCGTTTTGCCCAGTTCACGGCCGATTCCGGACTGTTTATAGCCGCCCCACGGTGCTTGCGGGAAGTACAGATTCACGTCGTTGATCCAGACAGTGCCCATCCGCATTTTCCGAACACAGCGCTCGGCTTTGGCGATGTCATTGGTGAAAACACCGCCGGAAAGCCCGTAAATGGAGTCGTTGGCGAGGCGGACTGCTTCTTCTTCGGTCGAGAATTTTTCCACGGTAATCACCGGGCCGAAGCCTTCGTCCTGCACAACGCTCATGTCAGTCGTGCAATCGGTCAATACAGTCGGCAGGTAGAAAAAGCCGTTTTGCAGTTCCGGTTCATCCGGACGGCTGCCGCCGACAGCAACCGTTGCGCCTTCCTGTTTGCCGTTTTCGACATAATGGACCACTTTATTCAAGTGTTCTTTGGAAATGAGCGGTCCCATTTGCGTTGAATCGTCAAAACCGCTGCCAAGCTTGATTTGCTTTACCCGCCCGACCAATGCCTCAACGAATTCATCATGAATGCTTTCTTCCACGATCAGCCTGGTTCCTGCTGAACAGATTTGTCCGGCATGGAAGAATACCGCGTTCATCGCCTGATCGACAGCTGTTTCAAAATCAGCATCGGCGAAGACAACATTCGGGTTTTTCCCGCCCAGCTCAAGTGCCAGATTTTTCACGTTAGAGCTCGCAGCCCGCATAATCCGTTTGCCGGTTTCAATCCCGCCTGTAAATGAGATCAGATCGACATCATCATTTTCGGAAAGTTCCGCACCAACCGAGTTGCCAGGTCCGAGCACCAGATTGATAACGCCTGCTGGAACACCGGCTTCTTCCATCAATTCAAACACTTTAATAGAAGTGAGCGGTGTGATTTCACTTGGCTTCATGACAAGCGTGTTTCCAGCGGCCAGTGCCGGTGCCAATTTCCATGACGCCTGCAGCAGCGGGTAGTTCCACGGCGTGATCTGCCCGCAGACACCAACTGGTTCATGCACCACCTTGCTGGTTGAATTCGGAATAGGGGATTCGATAATCTCACCACCGTCTTTGTCAGCCATCTCAGCGAAATAGCGGAAAACGCCTGCAATATCATCCATATCACCAAGACTTTCCTCCACTGTTTTACCGGTGTCGAGCGACTCGAGCTCAGCTAATTCTTCACGATCACGCTCAATTAAGCCGGCAATTTTATGGACAATTTTGCCGCGCTCAGCAGCAGGAATCGCAGCCCACTCCTTGTTGTCAAAAGCCTCCCTGGCGGCTGAAATCGCAAGTTTCGCATCTTGCTTATCGCCTTCTGCTGCCGTCGCAATGACAGCTTGATTGTAAGGGTTTATAATCTCTCGTGTTTCACCGGAACGAGCTTCAACCCATTCCCCGTTAATGAACATTTTTTTCATACGTTCACCTCATGTATGCTCAGCAGATTCACTTATAGACAACCACATGGTCATCCTCAATCGTAACGTTGAAACTGCGTAATTTTTTTTGCGGTTCAGCCAGCATGCAACCATCATTTTTAATGTCATATTCCATCCCATGCCATGGACAACGGAGGATTTCGCTGTCTTTAATATATTCATATTTTCCGTGAATATCCGTCCGTTTGGTATCCCCGCATAAAGCACCTTCTGAAAGTGGCGCACCCTGGTGCAGACATTTATTGGCATATGCATAAAATTCACCGTCTTTTGTGCGACAAACAACAACCGGAATTTTCCCTAATGACGCACTTCGCATCTTGCCGGGCTGAATATCTTCTTTTTTACACACAATTTCCCTCATTCTTTCACGCTCCCCGTCAATTGCGGCAATTTAGGGTAGGAAGCCCTCGCATTTTCTGAATAAATTTTTTCCTCCAGCGTTGCATCAAGTTTAGGAAGCGCCTCTAGTGGCGAATCATAATCCCAATGCGGATAATCCGTTGCAAAACAGACCATATCCTCCGACCCCATTTGATCGATATACTGCATAAATTCCTTTTCGCTCATTTCTTCAACGGGCTGTGTTGTAAAACGGACATGCTCCTGAATGATGCGACTAGGCATCCGTTTTACCCAAGGAATCTCGTGACGAAGCTGCTTATATTGCTGATCCATCTTTTTCATTAGATGTGGGACATGCGTGAATCCGCCCTCAATCATGACAAGGTGCAAACCAGGGAATTTATCAAACACTCCGTTAAACACCATGTTGGAGACTTCAATCATATGCGCCGTTGGCAACATGGTATGCCACTCGATGAAATAACGCGGCCATCCCCCGAAATGGGTAGGTGGCTCATTATGATGCATACCAATTGATAAATTGTGACGCTCAGCTGCTTCATAAATCGGATGATAATACGGATCTCCCCACGATCTCGTATCAATCGGCAGCAATATTTGCACCATTTTAGGGTGCGGGCCGACCCGTTCTATCTCACGAACAGCCTGTTGCGGATCCTGCGCAGCAATGTGAACGGAGCCATATAAACGGTCATCCTTTTCCAGCCAATTTTCAATTTGCCAATCATTATATGCGGTTGCTAAAGCAGCGGCCATTTCATACCAGCCGTGCATTGATGACGGAGATGGGTCTAAAGCTCCGGTTAAAATACCGGATTCATGTCCCTCCGCATCAAGTAATTGTTCTTGCATAAAGCCAAGATCCGTTCCTGCAGCCCCACCGTCCGGGGTGACAGCATCTGCCCGATCAACACCGGCCACAGTCGGCTGTGTGTAGGGCATATGTTTCTCCTGCATCCAGTGGTTATCTTCTATATACCGTTTCCATGGATTATCTAAGTAAGGGATAAGCTCCGAATAAGTCACCCGTTCATGGATATCCGTGTCAATGATTGGACGTTGTTTCCGTCCTTTTCTAGCAGATTTTTGCGGCATTCAAAATGACTCCTTTTTTGTTCTTATAGACGAAATAAATGAATTGTTATATCCATGCGCATGAATTAACTACAGTCTACACAAGGCCACTGAGAACTGACAAATCCGATTTCATGAACTGAGTGACCTCAGTGAAGCTCAGTGAGCGTCAGTAAACTTCAGTGAGCCGATATCTCCAAAATTGCCCGGAAAAGAAAAAACTATCATCTGAAATCTGGATCTATTTACTTTCATTTTCCATATGATAAGCTAATAATTACTGTGCAAAATGGAGTGCACCGAAATAAGGGGGATTCCACTTGAACATAGAAACCTTTAAAATGTTTTGCTTAGTAGTTGATATGGGCAGTGTCAGTCAAGCAGCCAATTTATCGTTCGTCTCACAGCCGGCTGTTACGAAGCAAATTCAGCATTTGGAAAACACATATGGCGCTTTGTTATTTGAGCGAAAAGATGGCAGGTTGTCACTTACTAAAAACGGGGAAATTCTTTATCCTTACGCAAGATCAATTGTCGATGAATACAACAGATCGCAGGAGTCTATTCAAGAAAGACTTGACGATGCCAATACAAGACTGACAGTAGGAGCTAGTTATACGATTGGAGAATACTTGCTGCCAAGCCTAATGGGAAAATTTAAAAAGAAACATCCCAAGCTTAAATTATCCTTAAGCATTAACAACACCCCTAAAATATTAGATGAATTAGCCAATGATGTTCTAGATCTCGCATTGGTTGAGGGCGTTATTCAGGACGAAGATTTATTGGCAGAAAGTTTTGCAGATGATGAATTAGTGTTAATTCATCCACCTGATCACCCCTGGAATAACCGCGAGGAAATTACCATTGAAGAAATTACTCACGAAAGAATGCTCTGGAGAGAGACAACTTCCGGTACAAGATTAATTATCGAAAAGATTCTAAAGGACCATAACGTGCTTGATAAAATTGACAACGACATGGTACTGGGTACAACACAGGCAATTAAAAGCGCTGTTGCGGCCGGCCTTGGGGTAAGTATTGTTTCAAGATTAACGGTAGCTCAAGAACTTAAGCAAGGAACGCTCAAAGAGATTTCTATACGCAACACAGACTTGAAACGCGATTTATGGCTAGTTCGTAAAAACCAGAAATTCAACAAGAGTAATGTGGTTTCATTTGTGGACTTTATCCGTCATTAGATATTCCTATTCGTTATAGCCTATAATTTTATTAAAATATACGCTCCCCAGATGTTTTGTTAAAGTAAAATAACAATAACGAAAACATGGAGAGAGATAAATGACCATAACGACATCAGTTGCTCTGCTTATTACAGGTATTTTGGCGGGATCTTATGGAACAGTTGTTGGAGCGGGCGGCGGTTTTATATTCGTCCCCGCCCTTTTATTATTTTTTAACATGAAACCTGCACTTGCTGCAGGATCAGGATTAGTCATTGTACTTATTAATGCATTATCAGGCGTAACAGGGTATGCCAAACAAAACAGAATCGATTATAAATCAGGAATACAAATAGGAATGGGCGCTATCCCCGGTTCTTTCATAGGTGTGTGGCTGCTCAAATTTCAATCATCCGAATCCACAGCCTTCTTTTGGATTTTTGCAACTACCCTTGTATCATTAGGAATATTTTTGTTTATAAAGAATTTCACATCTGAAAACAACCGTGACATTGCTGCAGATCATGAACGGAATGTTGCATATTCCAGTTTAAGCAGCAAATGGTTTTTACCAATTGGCGTTTTTTCAGGAATCCTTTCAAGCTACTTAGGAATTGGCGGGGGATGGCTGCTTGTGCCTATTTTAATATATCTATTCCGTTTTCCGACGCATATCGCTACTGCAACATCGATTTTTTCACTATGTCTTTATACATCAACAGGTGTTTTATTACAAATCCTTTATGGCCATGTGCATTGGCTAACTGTATTATGGGGAGGTTTGGGCATTATAATAGGCGCTTATTTAGGCGTACATATATCCAAAAAAATCTCAAGTAAAGTTATCATCCAAATGCTTTCCATTTTATTAATTATTATGGGCGTCCGTTTGTATTTTGGTTAAGCTTGAAACCTGATTAGACAAAATTCGGGTGGTGACAAGCACCTACACCAGACAACATTTCTTATATTTTTTCCCGCTCCCGCATGGACATGGATCATTCCTGCCGACCTTTTTGTTCACAGCCGTTTTCCCGTCTTGTTTTGCTGCGGCGGTGGTTTCCTGGCTCATTCCCGACTTGGACTCCACATGAAACGGATCATCAGGCAGCGGTCTCAGCATTGGCCGTTCTGTTCTGATCAATTCATCCGGTGTAAATCCGTTATTTTCCCATAACCGGACGTTATTAGATAAATCCATAACAAGCTCCATCACTTTTTGTACTTGGTTCTCACTTTCAAATACAATGCCCTGCCATTCAAATGAACGGAAGACTTCATCTAATGAAAAACCAAACTGACACTCACCATGAATATCTTCACACAGCTCCTCCGCTTTGGACGCATCCCCATTGAAAAAATGCTGTTGCACATATTTTTTCAATGCATTATATGCCTTCGTCCGTTCAAAATACAAATCATCTTTGTATTTCATTAGCTCTTTTTGACCCGGAATGTAGAATGGCTTACCCTGGCGTTTGGCCAATTCCTGTTCGAATTCATCAAATACCATTATAGTTTCATGTACAAAATAGTCTCCATGTAAATAAACAAAGCTTTTTTCAAGTTCATTCTCATTATTTTTTGCCCTATCATCCACATCCGCTGCCCCAGCGTTTTCATCATTTTGCATATTGTATATCTCAACAACTTTACCCTTGTGGACCAGTCCATATAAATGTGTAAGGGCAATGATATAATCAATCAGCAAACCCATAAAAAACCCACCTCTTTCTTTTGTTTCATGTTTCTATCATATTAACATGTTCGAAGGGATATATGAATGAAGTTAAGCAATGATAAACACCGTGTAAAAGATTCAGCAAAGAACAAATGACCGGCACTCCTCCCCCTTAATACCAGCCTTGCATGTTCAGTCGGTTGAATGTGTTAGGGATCCACCGCTCGTTCTGTTTGAGAACCCCCTCAAATGTGAGCCTATTTTTCGCCATCCTTATTCCCTCATAATATCAGCTTCAAAGAAAAATAGACTCCTCTTCATAACTATAATCGAAACATTTAAGGAATCGGGGGCGTGAGAATGAAAAATATTTTTTATTTTTTCGGATGCAAGATGCCACTTTTACCGAGTCCGTTTCGATTATAGGAGTGAAGGAGACGATTTATAGCCGGGCTTAAACGGTACTATAAAAACCCTGATGAAATAAAACCACAAATAAAAAATAGCATACCAAACATGATGTAAATTGGTATGCTAAATATAATTTTATTTTCTCCGCTGTAAGTGAATTACTTAGATTAGATTCCATCCCTTTTCGTCTCAAAAACAATTGTTTGGTTCTTGCCTGCAATGGTTCCAAGCGCAGCAATGCATAAGGACACGATCATTAAAATGATTAGCGGAACAGTCCAGCTGTGAGTCCATTCGGCTACAGATCCAAGGAGAAAAGGCCCAAGCGCTGCA
>NZ_DATGTT010000020.1:0-11261 GCF_035301675.1 Lentibacillus sp.
CCAGGGCATTTTGCCATATGGCGCACAACTGCTGGCGGTTGCCGGCGTTGCATCGATATCGCCCGTTTCCATCATGCCCTATAGTATTTACCCGGTTCTGCTCGGAATAGCGGGCATAATCGCCATTGCAACGGGGTACCCACGCTTTTCAACGGGAGGAGATAACACAGCATTAAATGATGATAAAGAATCAGCGTCAGAAGCTTAGTATTAAGGGGGATCAGGTGCAAAGTCTGGTCCCCTTTTGTTTTGGCATTTATGAAGCATGATTTCCTTAATGTCTTTCCATCAGCTCATTGAAATTCAGTTTCTTGTTCAGCATATACATAATCGGGATCCCAACAGCCATGATGCCGAATTCCCCTGCAGCTGTCGTCAGCCATGTCAACAGAAACGGCAAGTCGGCGGCCATATAAAGCTGATACGCTATGATAAACATATTGAACGTAAATACGATTGTGTTGATGACGAGCAGGGTTAATTGATGTTTAATAAACATTGCCAGAAACATGACAAAACCGAGCGACAGTACCGAATGCGCAACGCCGAATGTCAAGTCATACACCCCGGTTGGCGAAAATAAATTGGTCAAAAAGACGCCCAACACAATTCCATAAAAATATTTTGTGTTAAAGACGACGAGATGGTTAAATATTTCGGGGATCCGGAACTGAATATTCGAGAATGCTATCGGGGCGGCGACCAATGACAGCGCAACATAGGCAGCAGCTATAATCGCATTGACGGTTAGTGTTTTGATATTCAATGATCTCACTCCTTAGTTTTTTATCGTGGGATGGTTTCGAACCACGGTTTGGGTATCAGTCCAAATGATTCAATTATACCCTGAAACGAAGGGAACGAAAAGAGATATTAGCAGGTTTATGACTTTTTTAAAATGACAACGGGCTGCCAGAATGAATGGGAAGCTTAAATCGTCTGCTCTCACTTCGTATTTCGCGCGGGGTTGGCATGAAATCGCGCGACAGCCTCAGGATTTCGCGCGAAGCTCACGGGATATCGCGCGACCCCCATGGAATTTCGCGCGAGGATGACATGATTTCGTGCGACGTCAACAAGAAATCGAGCGAGACTTGCCGGTATCTTGCGCGACGCAATCAAAATCGACGCTCCTTTCTATATTGTTGATTTTCGGCGGCTGCCGAAAATCGTCATATTGAATGATTCTCCGCAGTTTCAAGTATGTCAATATCGATCCACCTAATTTTGTGAATTGGATCATATACCTCTATAATAGACAGTAGATTCCAGTTCTTGGGGGCGTACAGAAATGTTTAGCGGAACGTTGCATTTAACCAAATTAATCCTTCGCCAGCATCGGGTCAAGCTATTTATTTGGCTGGCCGGCCTGATTGGTGTCACATTGGCTGCTGCATCGGCTTATCCGGATATGTATCCGAATGCCGAGGCTAAGCAGGCATTTGCGATGACGATGGAAAATCCCGCGATGATTGCAATGGTTGGCATCGGGTATGACATGAAAGAATACGCGACATCAATAGGTGCCCTGTTTGCAAACGAAATGCTGCTGTTTACAGCCATCGCGGCTGCTACCATGAATATTCTGCTTGTTGCACGGATGACCCGCGCAGATGAAGAAGATGGGCGCGTGGAGATGATCCGCTCACTGCCGACAGGCCGTCTCGCCTATATAAGCGCTGCCGTCATTGTCATCGTATTGGCAAATGTGATCTTGGCGTTGGTCACCGGAGCCGGGTTGACCGCCCTCGGAATTGACGGCTTCGATGCGGAAAGTTCGTTTCTGTACGGTTCGATTTTAGCCGGAACCGGATTAACGTTTGCCGGCGTTACGGCTGTTTCCGCTCAACTGGCTGAAACAGCTCGGGGCACCAGCATGCTGGCGTTTGGCACGCTGATTGCGGCCTACCTAGTGCGGGCAGTCGGGGATGTGAACAGTGACGTCCTTTCCTTGCTTTCACCGCTCGGCTGGACCGTCAGGACAAACGTGTTTATTGATAATGACTGGTGGCCGATTTATCTGTTTCTCGCCCTGGCAATGGTGTTAACAGTTGTGGCTTTCTGGCTGCAAAGTATTCGCGACCTTGATGCCGGTTTTATCCCGGCAAAAGGCGGAAGAAAACATGCATCATCCTTGCTGCAGAAACCATTTGGCCTGATTCTGAGATTGCAGCGTACCAATCTCCTGATCTGGGGAACTTGCCTGTTTCTGTTGAGCGCGTCATTTGGTTTTATTCTTGGCGATCTGGAAAATTACTTTTCTGATGTGGGTTTTGTGGAGGCGATGTTGGCGGACAGTCCCGGCAACAGCATGACCGACCAATTCATCTCGCTGCTCATGGCCATTATGGCATTGGTTAGCACCGTGCCGGCAGTCATGGCGGTATTGCACGTAAAAGGTGAAGAATCGAAACACCGGCTTGAAAACATCTACAGCCGTACTGTGTCGCGTTTGTATTTGTTGAGCAATTACCTCGTTCTGGCAATCGTGGTGAGTGTCATGATGCAGGCGCTCGTTGCATTGGGGCTATGGTCTGCCGGCCTGGGTGTAATGGATGAGCCTTTAGCGTTCAGCACTATCTTTTCAGCTGCATTCGTCTATTTGCCTGCCATTTGGGTGATAACAGGGCTAGCTGTAATGCTGATTGGATTGCTTCCAAAAGCGACCGCTCTTATCTGGTTGTATGTGTTCTACGGTTTTGTAACGGTTTATATTGGCGGCCTGCTTGAACTTCCGGATTGGGTGCTTAACCTGTCCGTTTTCGAACATGTGCCCCAGCTCCCGGCTGCTGATATGGAACCAGAAAATATTTTCTGGATGACGGGAGTTGCCATTGTGCTCTTGGTTATCGGTTATATCGGGTATCGCAGACGGGATATGGAAGGCTGACAGGAATCAGACGCTTAGTGAGCCGCGGAAACCTCTGGCACCGTAATAGGAGGACGCACCGTTGTGGTACACAAAGACGTGCCCGTAGCGACAATCGCAAAAAAGAGCACCACCAAGTTCCCTAATATCAGAAGGGGTCTGCACCCAACTTGATGTTTTTAGATCGAAATGTTCCAGTTCCTGCAACGCCCGATATTGTTCTTCAGTTAAAAGTTCAATACCCATGACAGTTGCCATATCAATAGCGGTATTTTCCGGTTTATATTTTTTCCTTGACTCCAGCCCTTCACGGTCATAACAAACACTTCTGCGGCCTTTGGGACTTTCCGCTGAACAATCAAAAAAAATGTATTCACCCTTCTTTTTATCATGATCAACAACATCCGGTTCCCCTCCGGTTTGTTCCATTTCATTGAGCGACCACAGTTTTTCAGCATTCGCATCCAGCTTTGCTTGGACATTAGCCCATTCAAGACCTTTATGACGGTGCATGTTTTTCTCAAAACGGGCTTTCAAGGCTCCGAATAATTCTTCGCGTTGTTCTGGCGACAACTCCTTTTTATTGCTCTTTGGCATATTAGTTTCCTCCCTGCTTATGATAGTTTAAGTATATATAAATAGTTGTTTGATAATCAATCGATAAGATCTTATATTTTTCTTATTTCTTGAAGACAACGGACAATCATACAAGCATACTTGACTCTTCCTCATAAGCTGGGTTGAGGTGATTAAATGAAAAAAATAATTTTATTTGCCGATACAGGTATTGATGATACGATCACGTTGACTTACGCACTAAAGCATCCCGAGATAGATTTGATTGGCGTTGTCAGCGGCTACGGTAACATCGATCGGGAAAAAACGTTTCGGAATGTCGAGTACTTATTGGAACTGGCAGGCCGTACCGATATTCCTGTCATTGCAGGTGCTACACGTCCCCTAAGTGGTGAAGATCCTGTCTTTTTTCCTGAAATTCATGGCATAGAAGGCCTGGGTCCAATTGATCCGCCAATTCCAGAGGAACGCTATGCAAATCGTTCGAATTTCAGCAAGCTGTTCGATTTGATCAAGAAAAACCGTCATGAGGTAATCATCGTTAATGTCGGGCGATGCACTTCTCTGGCAACAGCCCATTATTTAAGTCCTGAAGTAATGGAAGATGTAAAAGAAACCTATGTGATGGGTGGCGCTTTCCTTGAACCCGGCAACGCGACCGAAGTAGCGGAAGCGAACTTTTACGGTGATCCGATTGCCGCTGATTATATTTGTCAAAATGTCATTAACCTGACACTCGTTCCTTTAGATGTAACAAGAGACGCCTTATTGACCCCGAGAGTTGTCAATTTCATCGATAAGCGTTCAGATGCACCTTTAGAAGAGATCATCAAACCGATCTTAGATTTCTATTATGAAGCCTATCAACAACTGGAGCCAGGCATCCCGGGATCACCGCTGCACGATTTAGCCGCTTTAATGGCAGCGCTCGATATCGGCGGGTTGTATGAGTACAGAAAACGGGAAGTCAGAGTTGAAGATGAAGGTGACCTTACTTACGGTGAAAGTATCGCTGACTTCCGACCAGGTTCGGGTAATTGTTTTGGACCAAAATGTACACGTATTGCCCTGGACATTAATCAACATGTCTTTGTCTCGAACGTCCTTGAAATCTTAACAAATCATAGATGAGCTGGCTTATGTTAGTGAGCTATTGTCCTGAACAAAACGAAAATAAGCCGTATCATCCAAAAGTGATACGGCTTTTTCCCAAAAACCCGTGCTGTTAACGGCTTTGTTTATTAACATTCGTCACTTTCCATCCTTTTTGATCAACCCATTGAAGATTGACGACATACATCCAGCCCTGTTCACCATCCGGACTGACTTTACCGACTGCTTTTTGCGGCCCTCCACCGCTTTCCAGACGCCAGATAGTCATGCCGTCATCCAGGCCTGTCGCCATTTTAATGGCTTTTACCTTTTCATTCCAGTCCACTGAACCTTTTTCATAATTGGAAGTATGCGATCCGCTCTGGGAGGTGCCAATGGGTTCGCCAACTTTGTCTGAATCAGCTTCATTTCCATCCTGATCTTGTTGGTCATCATTCTCCTTCTTATCCTGCTGGGAACCTTGGTCCTCCTGTTCCTTGTTCTCTTCCTTATCTGAGTTTGTAGTTTCAGATTTTTGATCAGCATTATCATCTTCATTGATTTGAATGTCTTGATCCTGGCCATTTGATTTGCCTTCATCTTCGGCGTTGTTTTGCTGTTCTTCGCTTGATGTGTCGTTATCATCATTGGTTGTTGCATTGCTATCATTAAATATCATGTTCCCCCCAATGATTAATATGAGAAGGAAGACTATACCGATAAGGGAATTAAGGATAATATTTTGTTTGTTTTTTTTCTTGCGCATGTTCGTTCGTGTTTTCATGTTAATCTCCTTTCCATAAGACCCAAAAGCAATTTCAAGTTGCGAGCATATTTTTAACTGTCCATTCCCAAATAACATATTGTTAAAACTCAACCGCATGAATGTTTGCGGCAATCAGCAAAATCCAGAAAATTTGCTAAAACCGGGCCTGGAGCCGCCAGTCAATTGGTGTGCGTCCTGCCTCTTCCAGAAACGCGTTGGCGCGCGAAAAGGGCCGGCTGCCAAAAAATCCTTTATGTGCAGAAAATGGGCTTGGGTGCGGCGACTTAATAATCAGGTGCTGCGGTTCTGTGATAAATGACTCTTTTGCCTGGGCATGCCGCCCCCAGAGCATGAACACAACCGGATTCTGTTTGGCATTCACCTGCCGGATCACCTCATTTGTAAAGTATTCCCATCCCTTTCCTCTATGGGAAGTCGGCTTGCCTGCCCTTACTGTCAGAACCGTGTTCAACAGCAAGACACCCTGTTCAGCCCAGTCTGTCAAACATCCGTGATTAGGGCTTTCAATACCGAGATCATCGTGCAGCTCTTTATAAATGTTTTTTAATGAAGGCGGCATGGTAACTTCCGGCTGAACAGAAAAGCTAAGTCCATGCGCCTGATTCGGGCCATGATACGGGTCCTGCCCGAGAATGACCACTTTGGTATTTTCATAACCTGTGTAATGCAGGGCATTAAAAATATCATACATGTTCGGGTAAACCGTGGACGATCCATACTCCTGTTTTAAAAATGAACGCAGCTCCTGATAGTAGTCTTTTTCAAACTCCCCCGCCATAACCGGCGCCCAATCATTTGTTAATATAGCCAAAATTTCAGCTCCCAACCATTTGATAGAATCATAAAGTGTCAATCAGCGGAGTGTTTTTTCCAGCTGATTGTTAGTTGAACAGAATCGGGCATTTATGGACAGTTTGCCGGTGTTTTTTTGCCGGATTACTGACCATTATAAATGCAATATAAATTATCATATCACGCAATGCCATTTCATAACAGAGGATCAATCATCATCTCCCATCATTGGTTGACGGGACTTGGGGTCAGAACAGGTTAGGGTTACCCGATCAACCCGTATTTGGAAAAAAATGATAAAATGCTTGACGATCAGAATACTCAAGAAGAAGCAGGAAGAGGTACTGAAACTTGGGCGTGAGCACGGAGACATGGGCGCGAGAGCCAATCAAGAAATAAATGCCCGGTAACCACTTAAGCAACCGGACGTTTTTACTGTAATTTGGTTTTGTCGTTTAAATTTAATCACTTTTTCAGTAGTTCCGGTCCATAATTGCCTTGCCGACACGAGCGATTGCCTGCTGGGCAGTGACGTGATCACTGATGCCATCCATCAGAACAGCTGCGAATACCGTCCTGTCCTGATACTGAAAAATGCCGGCATCATGTTCGGCATCTGAAAGCTCGCCGGTTTTATTGGCAATGACGATATTATCGTTTGTATGATAGGCAGGCAATTTGGAGGTCAGTTGCTGTCGGGTCATGATGTGAAAGATGTGTTTGGCAGAGACCCGGCTTAATATACGGGGTAATGCAATTTCTTCAAGAAAATTAACCATGTCTCCAGCTGTTGTCGTATTTTCAAGGCCTTTTTCAGCTGCTTTCATATCCATAAAATAACGCTGGATCTCTGTCTGATAACATTCAAGCTGTCGGCTTAATCTGTTCACATTATCAATCCCTACCCGCTTAAGCGCGAGATTAGTGGCGGTGTTGTCCGAGACAATGATCATCAGCGTCAATACATCAAGCAGTGTCATGGAAACATCTTCGGACAAAGCCTGTAATACACCGGAACCGCCAACCCTGGACTCAGCTGGGACCTTCACTCTTTCGGACAGATTCAGATTCTCTTGTTCAGCTTGCCGGAACGCTTCCAGGATGATGGGAATTTTAATGACACTTGCAGCTGGCATTGTCATGTTTGCGTTGATGTTTATGGTGTCTTTTTCGTCTTTGATCATTAACCCAATTGATGTATGAAAACCAGAGATTATACTGCGCACATCGGCCTCCAATTGTTTGATCATCATCTGCATATCCCCCTTTTTTGCTGGACTTTCTAGCAGTTATAAAAAAAGCAGCCTCCTAGACTGCAACTGAATTTACTCCAGACCAATTCTTCTTTTCATGATGTAAACGTCCTTTTCGTTGTTCCATGTTCTCTTCGCAAGCAGGTCTGCACTATCCTGCACGCCATCAATTTTTGCATCCATTCCGACAAGCCGATTTTCGATTGCTTCAAAGCGTTTGTCTACGTCTACAAAACGCTTGTCTATCTCCTCAAAACGTTTATCTACCTGCTCAAAGCGCTTATCTATTTCCTCAAAACGTCTATCTACCTGTTCAAAGCGTTTATCTATCTCCTCAAAACGTCTATCTACCTGCTCAAAGCGCTCGTTGACCTTTTCAAATCCGGCATTCATCTGATCTTGCAATTCCTTGATGGCCTGCAGTACTTGATTATTTGCCATGTCACTCATAGCATCTCCCCCTTTCCTCCAACTTTTAGTAAACGGCACGAGTTGTTAATATCATTATAAAAGATTTGTCTAAAAACATCTAGACTGAATTTTGCGGGGCGAAGTGTCTGACACCTTGTCCTCCGCCTATATCCAATCTATGAAAAAAAGATCCGGCTATTTCCTTTATTTTCGCTTCATTTTCCTTGTCAAAGGCAATCAGGAAACAGGTTGCCGGGCCGGCGGATTTTTTTAAACCAAGCGCACAGTCCGGCTTGTTTGCCCGTTTCGTCCAGTTTCTCCATGCTGCCGCAACGCCCTTTGAACCTGCCGGGAGTATTGCTTTCACTAATTTCAGCTGACACAGACGCTGAAATAACCAAAGCGGAGCGACTTCATCAGGACGCTCAAGCACTTCATTGCCGACTAACGGCTTCCCGATGACCGCAAACGCTTCTTCGCCCGTGAATTCATATTCTTGCGTCATGGCTCGCGTTCCAATAACTGTCAGGCCAAGGCCCGATTGCAGACTGGCGAAATTGCTCTCGGTACTGCCCGTTATCGGAACCTTATCTAAGCCCAGTTCGTCCAATACCTGCTCCACTCTATGCTTATAATCCCGCCAAGCTTCATGATCGGTAAAATTCTGCATGACGACAGCCCGCACGTCACCTCCTGCAGCAAGGCATTCCATAACGGCAACACGGCAGGCAAAGTGACCCACAACGGTATTCGATGTATTGACTGCATCATGCGGTTTTTCACCGATTGCTCCACTGTTATCTGAGGTAATTACGAGCTCCTGTTCAGTCGTCAATGGCAGTACGACAGCATTGTTCATCACTGGTCAGCTCCTTTTTAGACGGACAATTTTCCGGCCGCACTACTGATCGATTTTGTGTCGTTCTCGATCGATTTGGTGCCGCTCTCGCACGTCTTGGTACCGCTCTCGCACGATTTGGTGACGCTCTCGCACGAATCAGCACCGCTCTCGCACGATTTGGTGACACTCTCGCACGAATCAGCACCGCTCTCGCACGATTTGGTGACACCCTCGCACGAATCAGCACCGCCCTCGCACGATTTGGTGACACCCTCGCACGAATCAGCACCGCTCTCGCACGATTTGATACCGCTACCGCTCGGGGTGGCACCTGCTTTTAATCTTTTTTCTTCTTGTTGGTTCCGCGGAAAACTTTTGCGCTGCGTGCGTACTCGACATCCGGCACATTTAATCTGGCATTAATGACGCGTGCCGCTGCGAAAAAGTAATCCGACAGACGATTCACATACTTTAATGGGACGGGTGAGATGTCATCTTCTGCTTTCATGAGTGATATAATCATTCTTTCAGCTCTGCGCGCAACTGTTCTGGCGATATGAATTGACGCTGAGGCATCTGATCCGCCCGGCAATATAAAACGTTCGAGTTCCGGCGCCTCATCAATCAACTCATCCATTTTGTCTTCCAGGTAAGTGATGGGTTCATCGGTCAATTTATGGTCGCGTTTCTCTTTGATATTCGATAATTCCGAGCCGCAGTCAAACAACTCATGCTGAATCTTCTCAAGGTCTGCCACAATATCCGGGAAAACGTCTTGATCCAATTCCGAAATCGCCTTTCCGACAAACGAATTCACCTCATCGATTGTGCCGTATGCTTCAACGCGAATGTCGTCTTTGTCCAGTCTTCCGCCAATGACACTTGTCTGCCCTTTGTCACCTGATTTTGTATAAAGTCTCATCCAAAAAACCTCCTATAAAATTATTCATCCTTAAGCGTTTGTTCCATGCCATACCAAATCACATCGGCCCGCTTGGCTCGTGCTGTCAAATCCTGATAGACCCACGCGGTTACATCCCGCCATAGCCGTTCCCGTTTATCCACTGGCACAATTCCTTTTGAAATATCTGTACCGATGATAACAAGTCTTCTGTAGCTGTCTGCTTTTTCCCACTCCAGCCAAGGCTCAATTTGATTCATCACATTTTGGCGCGTGGTATCTGGTGGAAAAGCAGTATCAATTTGCTTATAGATCCATTTCTCGAGCCCTTCCAACACCACAACGGCCGGGAGCTCCCCGTCGGATGAATTCGTTAGCGCATCTGCTTCATAGGCGCTCAGCCATAAGTGGCGATCTGCAGCATAAAAGTTTTTCACCCATTTTCGTTTTCCGTTGAAGGCACCGCCTGTAATAAAGTGCATCGGCTGTCCTCCTTCCAGTCATGATAAATCCAGCATAGTCTGATCCCGCTCCCATGCGGAATATACCATTGCCAGAAACGTTTCATCTCATTAGCCAGCTTTGTCAGTAGTAAGCGGATGACTCCGCCATGTGTCACCAGCAAAACCTCGCCATAACCCTGATCATGGATTGTTTTTCTGAGTGACACCCAGCCGCTCATCGCCCTCTTTTCCATATCGGTAAAACTTTCCCCATCAGGCGGCCGTTTTGAAAAAGGATCATCCAACCAGTTCTGGTATGCTTCGTCCTGACACAAATCCGCATATGTTTTCAATTCCCACTGGCCAAAATTCATTTCGCGAAATGCCTCACTTTCCACGTGCTGCGATCCCCGACAAAGGATATCAGCTGTTTGCCTGCAGCGTGTTAAGTCACTTGACACGCAAAAATCATAGCTTGGTATGTCACTTCGCAGCAATCTTAATGTCCGCCCCGCATCACCCGTAATCGGCGGATCACTCCACCCCACATATTTCCTTTCCAGATTTTCCTCTGTTACACCATGGCGAAAGAGTGTAACAGCCACATGACGATCCATAACACCAGCTCCATCCCTTCTGAACTCGCTCCTAATGTATCGCCCGATATACCGCCGAAATGCTTCACTATTCTCCCGGCGATAATAAACCCTATAACGATCATACAGCTGACGAGTATCAAATAGCTTGGCAATAATTCAATATTTAACATCCTTATTACGATCCCGATGATAATTAAATAGGATCCATAAACCACCTGGAATGATCGGCTCGCACCTTGTTTGAAAAAGTGGGCCATCCCATTATTTCTGGCCGCCGGCAAAACCTGCAGATAGGCGCCCATCAGTATTTTCCCAAGAAACGGAATCAGCATGACCAATAAATATGTCGAGGCACCTGCCATCGTGATCAATTCATATAGAATCACAAAACGCACGGCAAGAAAAACAATAACAGACAGTACTCCAAATGCGCCGACACGAGGATCCTGCATAATCTCCAGCCGTTTCTCGGGATCCCGGTACGAAAAATAGGCATCGCTTGTGTCAATGAGCCCATCCAGATGAATGCCGCCTGACAGAAAAATCAATACAAGCCATAAACAAAGCGCAATCATCACATCAGAAAGCGGCGTAAAGGACAGAAGCACAAACAAAATAAATGCATAGATGACGCCCTGCAGCAATCCGAGCAGCGGGAATGTCCGCACCGCATATGACAGATAGAAACGACCCATCG
>NZ_DATGTT010000021.1:0-8742 GCF_035301675.1 Lentibacillus sp.
CGCCGGGCGACGTATGCTTGCGTGAATTTTGAGGTCAGCGATTCCCGGCCGTACAGCCGTAAATGCCCGGGGCGATCCTTCAGCGATGCAATATCTTCACCCAACGGAATCCGCAGTGACTGAAAATGGTTATTCAGCACCCCGGAATTGAAATCATCCCGCTCATCAAAGTCCTTTTCCCATGCGATTTCCTCAATATCAGGGCCTTCGATTTCAACGGACGGCTGGTTTCCGCCAACAACATATGGCCAGCCATTTTTCCATTCAAGCCGCTGAATAGCGGTTTCTCTTCCCAATGGGCAGTAGCCGCGAATCCCGTCCAGCAATGGCTGGTCGTCTTTAGGCAGCGGGCGTCCGGTCAAATGGACTAAAAACCATTCATCAGTATGTGTCTCAACGATCGAAGCGTGGCCTGCTTTTTGAAGTGGATTTCGTGGATGCGCCCATGACGAGATCAATGGGTTTTCGGGATGAACCTCATACGGACCCCATAAATCCGCAGAACGCGCAATCGTGGCCTGGTGCTCATACTTCGTGCCGCCTTCTGCTGTCAAAAGATAATAATAGCCATTAATTTTATACAAATGTGGAGCTTCGGTCAGCTTAATATCGGTTCCTTTAAAAATCACTTTCGCGTCTCCAACCAGCTTCTGTTCCACATCGCTGTACTCCTGAAGTACAATGCCATAAAAATCATGATGGCCAATCCGGTTGTCCCAGAGCATGTTGACCAAATATTTTCTGCCGTCGTCATCATGGAATAGGGAAGGGTCGAAGCCGGAGCTGTTCAAATAAACAGGCTCGGACCACTCGCCATCAATTGTTTCACTTGTCACGAGGTAATTATGGCAGTCCTTCCAGGCGCCATCGACCACTTTCACATCGGTATAAATCAGCCAGAATTTGCCGTCAGCATACGAGAGGGCAGGGGCCCAGACACCGCCGGAATCGGGGTTCCCTTTCATATCCAGCTGGCTGACCCGGTTCAGCGGCCTCGAAATCAATCGCCAGTTTTTCAAATCTTTGGAGTGATAGATGCCAACGCCGGGGAACCATTCAAATGTTGAAACGGCAATATAGTAATCTTCTCCGGCGCGGCAGATGCTGGGATCCGGGTGGAATCCGGTTAAAATCGGATTTTTAATCTTTGTCATGTAATCACCTCTACTTATAGATTTTAAAGAAATTTTCATTTGAAAACGCAGCAACACCTAAAGCGGTCGAATGAGCAGATAAGTCTGAGAAATCTATTTGCAAATGTTTTTGCTGAAACCAGAGTGCATGCTGATTCACTTTTTCAAGCAATGGCTGTTCGATCCATTCTTTGGCAGCTGTCATGCGGTTGCCGATGATGACCTGCTGCGGGTTAAAGGAATTGATGATGTTAATGATGCCAATTCCCAAATAATTGCCGATTGTATTAAAAAGTTTGATAGCTTCTTCATCGCCTTTTTCTGCCAGGTTGATCATTTTTTCCAAAATGTTATCGACATCAGCATCTTCCATGCCGAATTGAGCGGAATTGTTGATCAATGCTTGTTCGGAGGCATAAAGCTCCCAGCAGCCGTTGTTGCCGCACCTGCATTTTGTTCCGTTGGCTTCGATAGTCATATGGCCCATTTCGCCTGAAAAACCGCTATTTCCGCGATAGAGTTCGCCACTAAGAATAAGCCCGACACCAATACCGACGCCTACGCTTACATAAATAATATCCGTATTTTCAGTGCCGGTCCTGAATTTCTTCTCGGCATATGCGCCTGCGTTCGCTTCGTTTTCGATGACGACAGGGCAGTCATACTTTTCTTCCATAATTGATTTCAGATCAATATTCTGCCAACCGAGGTTGGGGGCCAGTAAAACTTTGCCGTTCTTATCCGTTGCACCGGGGACACCAATCCCGATGCCGACAATTCCATACGTGCTTGGCGGGGCATAGGACGTAAGGAAATCCACTGTTTCAAATAATTTTTGTTCAATTTCTTCAAAAGTCGGGTCCTTATATGTCAGCGATTTTTCCTTACAAACGTTTCCTTGCAGATCGGTCAGCATACCGAATATATAGTTGACCCCGATATCGATGCCGATTGAATATCCCGCAACTTCATTAAACAGCAGTATGACCGGCTTTCTCCCACCGCTCGATTTGCCAGGTCCTTTTTCATAAATCAGGTCTTCATCCAGTAATTCGCTGACCTGGGAAGAGACGGTTCCCTTATTTAACCCGGTTTTATCAGCAATATTTGCCCGGGAAATGGGGGAATGATTCATGATGGTTTCCAGTACAATCGATTTGTTGCCATTTTTAATGGTGTGCTGGTTCCACGTTTTGTTTTGGAGCATAGTTAATTCATCACTTTCCTCTTTTTTTGACATTATAGCATGAAAATCTTTGTTCATCCACTAGACAAACAAAGTTTATTTTGCTATTATTCAAAATAAGCATTCAAATCGAATGTAATCTATTAATAAATTGGGGGTAAATCAATGTGAATAGGAAAGCGATTACATTGTTTATGTCGGTACTGGCACTGGGTTTGGTGATGGCAGGATGCAGTGATGATTCCGAGGACAGCAGTGCAAGTTCCGGGGAGGAAAAAACGGTCGAATTTATGCACTTGTGGCCTGAGGGCAGTTCAGCGGAGCATAATAGAATCGTAAAAGAGATTATTGAGGATTATGAGAGTCAAAATGAAGGCGTTAACATTGAACTTGAAGTATTAAGCAATGAGCAATATAAAGATAAAATCAAAGTTTTATCAACATCGGATGAACTTCCTGATGTCGGCATGACCTGGGCTGCAGGTTATATGGAGCCCTATGTGGAAGGCGATAAATACGCTCCATTGGATGACGTTGTAGAAAGTGACGAATTAAAGGGACAGTTTGTTTCCGGAACGACCGAAGCATTTTCGGTGGACGGCACAACGTACGGGCTGCCGCTTGAGTTGAACATTGCAACCGTGTTCTATAATAAAGCTATTTTTGAAGAGCATGGGCTTGAAGCACCCGAAACCAATGAAGAACTGCAAAACGTTATAAAAACGCTGAATGAAAATGGTGTTACACCGATTGCGCTCGGCAACAAAGACCGCTGGACCGGCTCCTTGTGGTATATGTATTATGCGGATCGAATTGGCGGATCAGATCTCTTGACCAGCGCGATTAATCGGGAAGAATCATTTGAAGATCCGGCGTTGATTCAGGCAGCGGAAGAAGTTCAGAATCTGGTTGACATGAATGCCTTTAATGACGGGCATAATGGTCTTTCGGATCAGGAAGCCAAAAGCATGTTCATGAATGGGCAGACGGCAATGTACTTGATTGCTACTTGGGATCTGCCAAACTATACGACAAATGAAGAAGTGCCTCAGGAATTCAGGGACTCAGTCGGCTACTTTGATTTCCCTACTGTTGATGGCAATGGTGATAAAAGCAGTTATGTAGGTGGGCCGGGTGTTGGTTTGTTTGTCGCTGAAAACTCGGACGTCAAAAAAGAGGCGAAAGATTTCACAAAGTTTTTTGTCCAAAAGTGGGGCGAGAAATCTGTTACAGAAGCGGGGGTTATCCCGGCTACAAAAGTCGATGGCGAATCACTTGATCTACCGCAAATGTATGTGGATGTGCTGGATGACTTGAATAATGCAAGCAATTTAACGCTATTTGCTGATGTGCAAATGAGTCCTGACACGGCAGAAGTCCACTTGAACCAGATACAGGCATTGTTCGGCGGGGAAGTGACCCCGGAAGAATTCGCGAAAGCACATGAAAAAGCACTTTCACAGGAAGAATAAAAGTTCATTTTACAAGGCTGTTTGCTAAAAGATTGTTGTTGACACAAACTCCATAAACTGTGACACATTTTGAAAGTACATTGATTTGAGTGCTATGATACCGCTCCGGAAATACACTACGCTTTCCGCGGGTGACCCGTGAGCCTCCTCGAACTCCGTTCTGCGGGGTCTCACTTAGGCCACTGTTCCCGCAGGAGTCTCCGTGTATTTCCTACGCTGGTTTTGTGCTATTTGACTTCTTGTTATTGTCGCAGCCTAGCATTTTCCGAAGCCCAGCAAGCGTGGTGTTCTGTCCTGACAGGATAAAACACTAAATATTGATTTCATGGACTTCAATATCCCATATGCAGAACTTCACAGCTAGCGGAGGCAATATACGAAGACTCCTATGGGAACAGCACGTGTCCGAAGACCCCGCAGAAAAGCGGGCTTTGCTTTCCGAGGAGGCTGAGGCCGTGCCCATGGGAAGCGAAGTATATTGCCGGAGCGTCTTGAAGCACTTCTCGTATTTAGAATGGAACAAGCCTTAAATTGTGTTGCAGTTTATATCAACAAGGATTTCAGAACAACAACATTTACAAATAAAGCCTTTCACAATTAAAGAAAAGGGCATTCTAAATGGTATGCCCTTTTCCAGCTTAAAGATTTGGGGTTGAATGCAATGAATAAAGTCATGTCCAACAAATGGATCATAGCAATGTATGTTCTTCCGGCCCTGTTGCTTGTGGGTGTATTAATTTTCATTCCATTAATCCTGTCCGCTTATTACGGTCTCATGGAATGGGATGGCATAGGAAAAATGGAATTCATCGGGCTGGAAAATTACATCACAGCAATACAGGATCTCAAATTTTGGGACAGTGCCCTGCATTCCGCGTTATTGGCTCTATTTTCGACGTTGAGTCTGATTGTTTACCTGGCTATATCTATGATTCTAGCTTCCAAAATCAAGGGGGCGGATCTGTTACGGAAAATCTATCTCATTCCGATGCTGTTGTCATCGGTTGCAATTGCTCAGCTGTGGATTAAAGTATTTAATCCTGCCAATGGGATGCTGAATCGGATGTTAATGGCCATTGGTTTTGAAAATCCGCCTGCCTGGCTGGCGGATCCTGACCTTGTCCTCTATGCGATTTTTATTCCGATTCTTTGGCAGTATGCAGGTTTTTACATTCTGATCTATTATGCGGCCTTGAAAAATATCCCTGAAACAATCATTGAAGCGGCACGGATTGATGGGGCTTCCCCGCTGCAGATTGCATATCGGATTAAACTCCCGTTAATTAAGGGTGTCGTTAAAGTAACCATCGTACTGGCGATTGTCGGATCACTAAAATATTTTGATTTGATTTATGTCATGACAGGCGGTGGGCCGAATGGTGCAAGCGAGGTTATGGCTTCCTATATGTATAAACTGGCTTTCAGTACGAATGACTTCGGTTATGGAAGTGCCATCGGGTTTCTGCTGCTGATTATTACGTTGATTGTCACGGTGATTGTCCGTAAACTAACTGCTGATAAAGAGGAGATTCAATATTAAGAAAGGAGGCTCTGTGATGAACCGCATTGGTTATATTTTTCTCTACATATGCCTGGGGATTGTAGGCGCTTTTCAGATTTTCCCGATTATCTGGCTGTTTCTCTTTTCATTAAAAAGCAACAGTGAGATTTTTGCAGGTTCCCCATTTGCTTTGCCAAAGGAATGGCTATGGGAAAATTACATGAAAGTATGGGATGGCGGCATTGGCCTTTATTTTTGGAACAGTGTCTGGATCACGGCGCTGGCGATCATCTTCACCGCCCTTTTGGCAAGTATGGCGACATTTGCGATTACACGCATGCAATGGAAGCTGAATAAATTCGTGCTCGGCTTGTTCATGGTGGGGCTGATGATTCCGATTCATTCCGCCATTATCCCGTTGTTCAATATGTTCCTGAGTGTCAATCTGATCGATAATCCGTGGTCGATTGTCATTACCTATACGGCATACAACCTGCCGATTACGATGATGATTTTGCTTGGATTCTATTATACATTGCCGCGTGAAATCGAGGAGGCGGCGATTATCGACGGTTGTTCGGTTCACCGCATGTTTTTCCGGATTATCCTGCCGATGACCGCACCTG
Source organism: Lentibacillus sp. (assembly GCF_035301675.1). Lineage (NCBI taxonomy): Bacteria > Bacillati > Bacillota > Bacilli > Caryophanales > Bacillaceae > Lentibacillus > Lentibacillus sp. The sequence goes on from NZ_DATGTT010000021.1 coordinate 5,919, forward strand.
TTCTGTCGACAATCGTCATTATCAACATGATTTATAACTGGAATGAGTTTGTCTTTGTGAATACGTTCATCTCTTCAGATGAATACAAAACATTGACGGTCGGTATTCAAAACTTTGTCGGCCAGTATATGACCGATTGGGGAGCGATCGGGGCAACATTGATCATCAGCCTGCTGCCTATTCTGCTTGCCTTTATCTTCTTCAGCAACAAGGTGGTGGAAGGGATCTCATCGAGTGCCGTTAAAGGGTGAGCTCAGGCGTTACGTTTTTTCCGTTCAACAAGGTTAAATGCATGCAGACTCAGCCACATCGTGATAAATGCGTACGCGCTGCCGCCGAAGATAAATGCCAGTGCGGGAACGGATTTCATAATCAAAAAGAGCGCGCCAAGGCTGATGACAAGCAGCAAATTGTGAATCGGGCTGATTAGCATAATAAAAAGTGTGTTTCTGAGTACACCTGATAGCTTCAGGTCGTAATGGGCGAAAACCGGGAACAGATAGACCAGGTATAAAAGGAACAAGGCCATAAAGGCGAATAACGGAATATACGTCCATGCAAGCTGTTCACTTTTATCCAGCTGAATATAGTAGATATCGATACCGATCAATAGAATGATAGATGTAATCAGGATGCCCAGCAAGTTCGTTTTCAGGAAATCCGTTTTGAAATAGTTCCAGTAGGCTTCAAAAATGCGGATATCCGTTTCGCCGCGAATCCAGTCCCGGACAACTGCAAACATCGCAGCGGTTGAAGGATAGAATCCGAGGATCACGAAACCGAACAGGGTAAAACCGATCCATAGTAATTGGAGATAAGCAAAACGCATTATCCATTCCATGATTCGGTAAAGAGTACTGGCGAACATATTCATCAGGCTGCCCCCCATCGGCATTTAGTGTCGGGGTCTATTATACAGGATGATGAAATAGATTCAATTTTAAATAAGGTTGTTATTCACTGTTATGGAAAAATTCGAAGGAGCGGAAGGCGGCGACTCCAGCGGGAAAAGCAACAGATGAAGACCCCGCAGTGAGCGTTTTTGGCTCACGAGGAGGCTGAAGCGTTGCTCGCGGAAAGCGTCCGCCTGTAGCGTATTCAATATTTAATCAACATTCAAGCAAACAGCCAAAAATAAAAGAATTTGAGGAGGAATAAATGATGACCTATTTCAACAACATCAGCAATATCAAATATGAAGGATCCAATTCCACGAATCCTTATGCTTTTAAATTTTACAATCCGGAAGAAGTCGTCGGCGGCAAAACGATGGAAGACCAATTGCGCTTTTCGGTCGCGTATTGGCATACCTTTACCGAGGACCTGTCCGATCCATTTGGTGTGGGAACGGCTATCCGCCCGTGGGACAAATATGATGGCATGGACCGGGCCAAGGCACGGGTCGATGCGGCATTTGAGCTGTTTGAAAAATTGAATGTGCCGTATTTCGCGTTCCATGATGTCGATATCGCACCTGAAGGCAACAACTTACGCGAATCCAATCAGAATATCGATACGATTGTTGCCATGATGAAAGATTATATGAAAGACAGCAAAACGAAGCTCTTGTGGAATACGGTGAATAACTTCACCCATCCGCGGTTCGTGCACGGAGCGGCGTCATCCAATAATGCGGATGTCTTCGCGTATGCCGCGGCAAAAGTGAAAAAAGGTTTGGAAGTCGGTAAGGAACTTGGTGCTGAAAACTATGTGTTCTGGGGCGGCCGTGAAGGCTATGAAACCCTCCTGAACACCGACATGAAACGGGAACTGGACCATCTGGGGCGGTTCTTCCATATGGCGGTGGATTATGCTAAGGAAATCGGCTTTGACGCGCAATTTTTGATTGAGCCGAAGCCAAAAGAGCCGACAACGCATCAATACGATTTTGATGTTGCCAGCGGTTACGCCTTCTTGCAGCGTTACGGGCTTCAGGATGATTTCAAATTTAATATTGAAGCGAACCATGCGACATTGGCGGGCCATACATTTGAGCACGAGCTGCGTTATGCCCGGGTCAACAACATTTTGGGATCGGTGGACGCGAACCAGGGGCATCCGCTGCTCGGCTGGGATACCGATGAATTTCCGACCGATTTGTATGCAACGACATTGGGGATGTATGAAATCCTTAAAAATGGCGGTCTTGGTCGCGGCGGTTTGAACTTTGATGCGAAAGTCCGCCGGGGATCATTCACACCGGAGGGCCTGGTTCATGCCCACATTGCCGGAATGGACAGTTTTGCCGTCGGGCTGAAAGTGGCACAAAAGCTGATAGATGACAAAGTGCTCGATCGTTTCATTGAAGAACGCTACAGCAGCTTTGACACAGGCATCGGCAAAGCGGTTGAAGATGGCACAGCAGACTTCCATAAGCTTGAGCAGCACGCTTTGAATCTTGATGGTATTCAAAATCAGTCCGGGCGCCTTGAGCAAATCAAAGCGATCATCAACCAATATTTGCTGAAAACGTACGCAGGGGAGTAATCGCTATGACGTATGTGATTGGTGTTGATTTAGGAACTAGTGCCGTTAAACTGCTGCTGGTTAACCGGCATGGCGACATCGTTCAGGAGGTTTCCAAACCATTCTCGTTAATCCAGCCGAAGACCGGATACAGTGAGCAGGATCCGGACATATGGGTTGAGCAGACCATCGCGGGATTGACGGAGTTGCTGAATCGATTTGAAGGTGATCCTGCTGATATTGAAGGCATCAGCTTTTCCGGCCAGATGCACGGCCTTGTGCTGCTTGATGAAAATCATGACGTGCTGCGCAACGCGATTCTTTGGAATGATACGCGCACAACAGCACAGTGCCAGGC
>NZ_DATGTT010000022.1:0-20957 GCF_035301675.1 Lentibacillus sp.
GATTTAACTGTGAACAATGCGGAGGAGAGATGTATCCAGCATATTATAAAGGTATACATGGACAGGAATACAGATTATCGGACATCCTCTAACGAAGTTAGGAAGAAAAGGACCGGGCCGCACTTTGCCCGGTTTTTCTTAGGTTTATTAGGTTTCAAGATTCAACACGGCGTCTGCAAGCGATTTGCCGTATTCGATGTCTTTGTCATCAGGCTCGAGCTCAAATTTAAACTTTTCTTCGTATACGGTTGCGCCCCGTTCTTTTGCTTTAGCAGCAAGTGTGTCAATCGCCGGTCCATATATATCGTAATAGGTGTCACATGATCCGAATACACCAACTGTTTTGCCGGTGAGATCAATTTCGTCCATATCGAAATAAAAATCTTCTACCTCGAACGGAATGTCGTCATCCCACGAATACGATCCAAATAGGATGCTGTCAAATTCCTCCAGGCGCGATACATCAATTGGATCGAGGTCAAACGAATTATGTGCCACCTCATGTCCGTTTTCTTTCAAGTGTTCGGTCATGGATTCTGCCATTATTTCTGTACTTCCTGTCAGACTTGCGTACAAGACCAGAACTTTAGCCATTTGAAATCATCTCCTTCAACATACTGACCTGCTACTATTATAGCGTCTAATGAAAATTACTTTCAATTAAAACATGTCATATTTTTGAATTGTTTACGAGTATCATCCTATTTGGCCGATTGCTGAAATTCTCTGAGGAATGCCATATCAATCATATCACCTTTTATTTCATAGTACTTATAACTGATTAACACTTTGTCACCGAAGACGACCAAAAAATCGGTTTTCTCATTTTCATACAGATAAATCATGCTGGCACTCATTGGAAGTTCGGCGGGTTCATCACCCCGAATTCGCTTATAGTCTTTACTCTTGAAATATTGCATGAATTCCTCTATTTTCTCCGAATCGGTGGTTGTTGTGTAATTGCTGTCGTCCGGCATGGATAGCTTGAGCTTCGTTATATTCCCCGGATCAACTGCCAGTGTATCTGTAAATTTCTCTGATCCCCAATCAGCCTGCATGAGATAGGATAACAATTCAATCGTTAAAATTATCGTGATAAATGCAATTTTCTTCATAATGGTTCACATCCAGAGTAAAAATTTATCCTTATTTTCAGTATAATTTAAGCTGGCTATTTTTTCTGTGATGCAGGTCAATTTTTATGATCTTCACTAACTTTTTCGTTGAATCCTTGGGAATATTTTGATATATTAGTTAATACTCAAATAGCTAATTAACTGCCAAATCTAATTGACTTTGCTGATGAAGCAAAGCAGTGACTTAGATTTAAACCAGTTATATTAACGGGTGTATGAAGCATATACCTGTTTCATATAGCTGGTTTTTTATTTCGAAATAGGAGGATTGAAATGAAAAATTTAAGCGAACTCGACAAAAAGCATTTTATTCACCCGACTTCATCAATCCAGCAGCAGCAGGAAAATGGCCCGAAAGTGATTATGGAAAAGGGTGACGGGATTTTTTTAACTGACAATAATGGAAACGCATACATGGATGCGATGTCATCTTTATGGAATGTCAATATCGGACATGGCCGGAAAGAACTGGCGGATGCAGCCGCACAGCAAATGGAAAAGCTGGCATTCAGTTCTGCCTTTTCCACATTCAGTCACGAACCTGCCATTCGGCTCGCTGAGAAGATTGCATCTATCGCCCCGTCCGGATTAAATGCTGTTTTCTTCACATCCGGCGGTTCCGAATCCAATGACTCGGCCATTAAACTTACCCGTCATTATTGGAAAATACAAGGTCAGCCTGATCGCAGAAAAATCATTGGACTGAAACGGGCATACCATGGTGTGGCAGCGGCGTCGACAAGTGCAACAGGAATTCCAGAATTCTGGGGAATGGCCGGACATATGGTGACAGATTTTACACATGCCGATACACCATATGGAACGGGAACAGAAAAAGCTATCAAATCATTGCGACTGACGATTGAAGCGGAAGGCGCCGAAAAGGTAGCGGCTGTTATGGCAGAACCGATCCAAGGGGCAGGCGGGGTATTGATTCCTCCTGAGGATTATTTGCAGAAAGTGCGTGCGTTGTGTGATGAATACGGTATTTTATTCATTGCGGATGAGGTGATTACAGGTTTTGGCCGGACAGGCAAAATGTTCGGGCTGGAAAACTGGGGTGTCACGCCTGACTTGATGACATTTGCCAAAGGGGTGACAAGTGGTTACCTGCCGCTTGGAGGTGTCATTGTCTCAGATCATATCCATGAGGTGCTGAAGGAAAAATCAGCCGGCACATTATTCCATGGGTTTACTTATAGCGGTCATCCAACAGCAGCATCTGTGGCGCTCGAAAATATTGACATTATCGAACAGGAAGATCTTGTAGAGAATGCCAGAAATATGGGTGAAGAGATGTTAAAAGGCTTTCAGCAGATAAAAGCGGATTTGGATATTATCGGTGATGTCAGATCTGTAGGGCTTTTAGGGGCAGTAGAGCTAATGCAGGATCCTGATTCGAATCAGAACTTTTCACCTGATTTGCAGGCAGCACCGAAAGTTATCGAAGCGTTATTCCAACGGGGTGTAATTTGCCGTCCGGTCAGATTTGACGGGACAGATATTATTTGTTTTGCACCGCCAATTGTAATCAACCGATCTGAAGTCAAGCAAATGGTGGAAAAATTTCATGATGCTGTTTCGGCGATGCGGAAGCAGCTGGTTTTTTAGAAGACAGTTCGCGCGGAAAGCGGCAAGTTTTGCGCGATAGTACCGCTGATATTGTTCAGCAGCAGCGTGCGTTCTGCAATGTGATAAAAAATTAGACACGTAACTCAAACTTATACTTTAAATCATGATTGTCAAGGAGGGAGAGAAATGAGTGAACAGAAGTTTTTAAAGATTTTGGGGAATAGGGATGTGATTGCGCTTGCATTTGGTGCCATGATCGGCTGGGGCTGGGTTGTAACCACCGGCTTATGGATAACCGAGGCGGGCTCGCTTGGAGCTATTCTGGCATTTTTAATTGGCGGATTTCTTGTTGTGGTTGTCGGGCTGACATATGCTGAATTAGCATCAGCGCTTCCACTGGCCGGCGGTGAATTTGTATTTACATTTAAGTCGATGGGAAGAACCGCTTCCTTTGTCACAACATGGGCAATTATACTGGGGTATGTATCGGTTGTCGCCTTTGAAGCGGTCGCATTGCCAACAGTGTTTGAATACCTGATTCCGAATTACACCCAGGGTTATTTGTATACAATAGCGGGCTGGGATGTCACGATTACCTGGGCAGGGATAGGTATGGTTGGTTCTGTGCTCGTTGCATGGGTGAATTACCGTGGAATTAAGCTTACATCTGCTATCACGTTTGTTCTGACAATGCTCATTCTAGGTGCTGGTGTCATGTTGATTACAGGAAGCACGGTCAGCGGCAATGTCCAAAATATGGAACCTTTATTTGATCAAGGAGCAGCTGGACTTTTGTCAGTGGTTATTATGACGCCTTTTATGTTCGTCGGCTTTGATGTCATTCCTCAGGCGTCTGAAGAAATTAATCTGTCCCAGAGGAAAATCGGACAATTGCTGATTGCATCAGTTCTGCTCGCTGTACTTTGGTATATTGCTGTTATTTTCGGTGTGTCCCGGATGCTGAACCCAAGTGAACTTAGTGAATCAAATCTGGTGACAGCAGATGCAATGGCCAAAGCGTTCGGTGACAGTCGCATGATGGGAAATATCCTTGTCCTTGGGGGGATTGGAGGTATTTTAACAAGCTGGTTCGGGTTTTATGTAGGCGGCAGTCGTGCGATATATGCCCTTGCCAGAGCAGGCATGCTGCCAAAATCATTGGGGGATCTGCACCCAAAATACAATACACCCCATAAAGCGATCCTATTGATTGCTGTTTTGTCCACTGCTGCACCGTTATTGGGCCGTCCGGCTCTTGAATGGTTGGTGAATGCGGGTGGACTCGGACTTGTTGTGGCATGGCTGATGGTAGCCATTTCATTCATCATTTTGCGTAAAAAGAATCCAGAAATGAAACGTCCATTCAAACTCACAGGAGGTACGATAATCGGCTGGATTGCCATTGTCATGTCGATCGGTGTTGCTATCCTGTATATGCCCGGTATGCCGTCAGCGCTTATCTGGCCGTATGAATGGGCAATTGTTGGCCTTTGGATTATATTAGGCTTTGTCTTGTATAAAGTATCGCTGTCAAAATACGGTAAGGAATATGCAGATAAACATATGGAAAATGAGATTGATCGCGTCATTTAAGGATAACCAAGTGATTGTTCAAGAACGGAAACAATGCTCTCGGAAAGGAGACAGTGTTTCCGATTCTTTATTTTTGGGAACCGGAAAATAGGTTTCTATCCCGTTATGGAAACAGATTGTTGCTTAGAGCGGTGATTTACGACTTATTAAACATTTCATCCCGCTGTAATATTTCAAAATGTTGAACTAATAATTGACACTTTAAAATTTACTGAATATAATGTAATTAAGAAACCAATTGTCGACAATCGACAAAGTAGTCCAATTGTACTAGTATTACCCTTTTAAACACAGCTTTTTTCAGCCAGGCATTATCAGTACATCACAGAAGTAAGCACACCATAATAAATCTGATAAGTAAGCGTTCTCATTTATTTTTAGCAAGTACGATGGGGGAGGGGATATCTGTGCTAACATTTCCGATTTCAGAGTTTCATGAACGGATTAACCAAACAAAGCGGCGGATGGCTGATGCCGGGGTCGATCTGCTGATGGTGACGGACCCGGCTAATATGAACTATTTGACCGGTTATGATGCATGGTCATTTTATGTTCACCAAATGCTCATTGTTATCATTGATGATGATCAGCCAGTCTGGATTGGCCGTGATCAGGATGCGAATGCTGCCCTCTATACCACATGGCTTGACGAAGACCACATCATCCCTTATGGTGACCATTATGTTCAATCGTCAGTCAGGCATCCAATGGACTTTATAACCGATCTTCTGAGAGAAAAAAACTGTGATCATAAAACAATTGCCGTGGAAATGGATGCTTACTATTTTACGGCAAAAAGCTATATGCAATTAACGAAAGGATTGCCGAATGCCACTTTTAAAGACGGTACGAATATGGTCAATTGGGTGCGCATTATCAAATCCGACAGGGAGATTTCATATCTTAAACAGGCTGCCAGAATTTCTGAGAAAGCGATGCAGGTCGCATTTGATACAATAGAAGAAGGAGTTAGGGAATGTGATGTTGTTGCCGAAATATCACACGCACAAATAAGCGGTACAGAGGATTTTGGCGGTGACTACCCGTCAATTGTTCCGTTGCTTCCGACAGGTGAAAAGACGTCCGCATCGCATTTGACCTGGACAGATGACAGATTCCAGCAGGGTGATCCGGTCATTATCGAATTGGCCGGCTGTTTCCGGCGCTATCATTCACCGCTGGCAAGGACAGCCGTGATCGGCAGACCTTCAGAGCAGATGGAATATGTGTCCGATGTCGTACTTGAAGGGATTAACACAACGCTGGATTCGGTCAAACCGGGCATTACCTGTGAAGAACTTGAAAGCGTCTGGCGCAGTGTAATTGAAAAAAGCGGCATCAAAAAAGAATCCCGGATGGGCTATTCAGTGGGACTCAATTATCCGCCGGACTGGGGCGAGCATACAGCAAGTCTGAGACCTCAGGATCGTACTGTTCTCGAGCCGAACATGACATTTCATCTGATACCTGGAATTTGGATGGAAAATATGGGCGTTGAAATCAGCGAATCGTTCCGGGTAACCGAAACAGGTGTTGAAATTCTCGCTGATTTTCCTCGCGAACTGATGGTAAAGCCGAATATCCGGCTGGCCTGAGGTTAAGTAAAGGGAAACTTCAATCAGCGGGATGGTTTTCCCCACTGATTGTTAGAAAAGGGGCTGGGACATAGCTAAAACATTTAACATTAAAGACGAATGATAACTGGAATATTTAAGTGAAATGTATGGGGAAATCTTAACCATCGCTGCGGAAAAATGCTTCGCTGGTTTAGTTGGAAACGAATTATATTATAAAAAGAACAATCCGAACTGATTCAAAATCTAACTGAAGAATTTTGAACCATCGTTCGGATTTTTCTTTGATTCATTACTTTTGTCTCAGCCTCCGTTTTAATCATTATTCATTTTCATTGAAGGCTTCAGGGTTAACGAGGTTTGGCGGCCTTTCTCCCCTAAGACCAGCTTCAAGGTTTTCTCCGGCGAGTTTTGACATACTCAGCTCTGTCTCGTGTGTGGATGATCCGATATGTGGTGTGGTCACCACATTTTTCATGGTTAATAGCGGATTATCAGAGGCGACTGGTTCTTGTTCATATACGTCAAGACCGGCAGAGGCGATCTCACCGTTCTCGAGTGCTTCAATCAGATCCTGCTCCACCACTGTTTTGCCGCGGGAGCCGTTGATGAAAATAGCTGAACTCTTCATCTTTTGAAATTCACGCTTTCCAATCATACCCTCGGTTTCCGGTGTCAGCGGGGTGATCATAACAACATAATCGGATTCCTCAAGTAATGCATCAAGCTCCCGGTATCCGGCATCGAATGTTTTCTCGGCGTCAGGTTTGCGATTGCGGCTGTGGTATAGAATATCCATGTCAAAACCGAAATGGCCACGCTGCGCGATGGCTTTGCCGATCCGTCCCATGCCAATAATGCCAAGTGTTTTATGATGGATATTAATGCCATAGCATTCCTCTCCAATTGCTTCTGCCTGCCATTCGCCATTCTTGACAAAATGGTCCAATTCCGGGATGCGTCTGGCTGTAGCAGCCAGAATGCCGAACACCGCATCTGCTACCGTATCGGTCAGGATGCCGGGTGTATTGGTGCCCATAATATTTCGTTTGTTCATTTCGCCCAGGTCTAGGTTATTGTAGCCGACAGACACATTGCTGATAATTTTCAGGTTCGGTGCATTGTCCAGCAGTTCGGCGTCTATTGGTGTGCCGAGTCCGATGATTCCTTCAGATTCACTTAAATGCCCCAGAAATTCCGGATCATTTTTTGTGTCGACGTTTTTAAAAAAACGAACGTCATATTTTTCTTTTAAGTCATCCAAAACCGGTTGTTCCACACGATTATACGCAACGATTTTTTTCTTCAAATTGACTACCTCCATTTCGCACTGTCGTATAGGCTCTTTCTAAGGCTGTTTTCTAAAAGCTTGCTGATATTAACGCTAGATACATAAACTGCGACATAGTGTCAGGGGTGATTTCCGCTTCAGGCAGTTGCTTTTCCCGCAGGAGTCAACTGTCCTCAGCAGTAATCAACGCCATGTCAGCGCAGGAAAAACGGGGGGAGGCTCATCAGCCACCCGAGCAGTTTATATCAATTACCAGGCTTAAAGAGCAACAAATTTTACAAAAAGAGCCTTTCTTTAAAAATAGACGCAAATGAACTTCAAGTCAATGAATTTGAAATTGATAAAAAATTCAGTTGACAATGACATCAGTCTAACTTAAGATGAAGGTAAGATGTTCTTTGTCGACAATCGACATAAAACAATTAGACATTTACAGAAAGGGGCATGTGGTTTTGCAGCCTAATAATAGCGTTATTATGCAAAAACCATTAAGCGAGCTGATTTCGGACCAGCTGAAGCAGAAAATATGGAACGAAGAAATTCAGTTTGGTGAGCGGCTGCTGGAGACAGAGTTTGCGGAACATTATGATGTCAGCCGCAGTACCATCAGAGAGGCTCTTAAAATTCTGGAAAGTGAAGAGCTCGTCGTCAGTCAGGCGAGAAAAGGAACTTATGTCGCTGATTTCACCGACAAGGATGTCAACGAAATGATTGAACTACGCACATTGGTCGAATCACATGCATTTATGCAAGCGATGCCGCGGCTTGAGGCTGAGCACATACAAAAATTGGAGGAAATCGTGGGGTGGATGAAACTTAGGGCAGATGAAAAGGACTGGAATGGATTGTTCGATCTTGATATGCAATTTCATAGTTATGTTGTGGGTCTTTGCGGGAATGCAAGAATTATAAAGATCTATGATTCCCTTCAAGTGCAAATCAGGACATTTCTTATGCATCTTGACAGGTACTATTCAAGCCCTCAGGCATTTTATGATGAACACACGCAATTGCTTGAAGCATTAGTCTCAAACGATGTGCATACAGTGAATGGAAGAGTCAGGGAGCACATTGAATATGTCGAGACAAAGCTGCTTGGGCAAAATAATGATATAAAAATATGAGGAGGTCTACTATATGAATAGGCAATTTGCTAATGTCAAAACCGAACTGCCAGGTCCAAAGGCGAAGGAATTGCTTGAGCGGAGGCACAATGTGGTTCCGGACGGTGTCAGCTACGGTGCACCAACATTTGTGGAGTCAGCAAAAGGTGCACTGCTGAAAGATGTTGACGGCAACGAGTTTATTGATTTTGCTGGTGCCATCGGTGTCAATAATGTCGGTCACAGCCATGATGCTGTTGTAAGCGCTTTACAGGATCAGGTCGACAAGTATATTCATACCGGTTTCAATGTCATGATGTATGATCCGTACATTCAATTCGCGGAGAAACTCGCTGAACTTGCACCGGGCAGTTTTGATAAGAAAGTCATGTTTCTGAACAGCGGGGCGGAGGCAAACGAAAATGCCATCAAGGTTGCTCGTAAATATACAAAACGTCAGGCTGTCGTTTCATTTACCGGCGGGTTTCACGGACGTACATTGATGACCATGTCGATGACAGGCAAAGTGAAGCCGTATAAATTTGAGTACGGTCCATTTGCCCCTGAAATATATCATGCGCCATTTCCGTACAATTACCGGCGTCCGGAGTCAATGGACGAAGACAATTATGCAGAGTATCTCTTGAAACAAGTGGAAAATTTCTTTATTACGGAAGTGGATCCGAGCCAGGTTGCTGCGTTCATTATGGAACCGGTTCAAGGCGAAAGCGGTTTTATTATCCCGAATAAAAAATTCGTTCAAGGGGTATATGAATTATGCAAGCAGCATGGCATCTTGTTTATCGCAGACGAAATCCAGACAGGCTTTGGACGTACCGGAAAATACTTTGCGATGGAACATTACGGGGTAGAACCGGACTTGGTTACAGTTTCCAAATCGATGGCTGCCGGATTGCCGATCAGCGGTGTTATCGGCCGAAAAGAAGTCATGGATGGCGCTGGATCCGGTGAATTGGGCGGCACATATTGTGGAAGCCCGCTTGGCTGTCGTGCAGGTCTGGCAGTGCTTGAAATTATGGAAAACGAAAAACTGAATGATCGTGCGGTGGACATCGGTGAAAAGGTTATGGGTAAATTCAGTAAAATGTATGGCCGTTTTGATGAAATAGGTGACTATCGCGGACTTGGTGCCATGTGCGCACTGGAGTTTGTTAAGGACCGTAACAGCAAAGAACCGGATAAAGAATTGGCTCCCCGGGTGTTAAAGGAAGCACGTGAGCGCGGTTTGATTGCACTGAAAGCCGGTGTCTATGATAACGTGGTCCGTCTCTTGATGCCGCTTGTGATCACAGATGAACAGCTTGAGGAAGGTCTGGATATTCTTGAAGAGGCTATCGAAGCTGCTGTTGTTGGTGCTAAAGTATAAGAATCATAGCCTGCTAATTTTTTAGATGGGAGTGACGTATAAATGGCAGTAAAAACAGATAACTATCTAATGAGTATTAATGGTGAATGGGTTGGCAGCGAACTTGATACGCTTAATGTAGTTAATCCGGCAAACGGCGAGATGGTCGGAACAGTTCCGAACGGCGGCGAGAAGGAAGCGGAACAAGCCGTGGATGCAGCATATGAGGCATTCGAGTCATGGTCTGAACTGACGGCCCACGACCGTGCGGGTTACCTTAAAAAATTGAATCAGCTGATGCTGGAAAATCAGGAAGATCTTGCTCAAATGATGACCATTGAAATGGGCAAACCGATTAATGAATCAAGGGGAGAAGTCAAATACGCAGCATCCTTTATTGAGTGGTTTGCAGAAGAAGGCAAGCGTGTCGATGGTGAGATCATTCCGACACATGCAGCAGGAAAACGCCTGCAAGTTTGGAAAAAGCCTGTCGGTGTTGCGGCAGCGATTACACCGTGGAATTTTCCGGTGGCCATGCTGACTCGTAAGATGGGTCCGGCACTTGCATCCGGCTGTACATTTATCATGAAACCATCCAGCGAAAGCCCGCTGACTGCGGTTAAACTGATGGAGCTGTGTGAACAGGCCGGTTTTCCAAAAGGGGTCGTCAACCTTGTGACAGGGTCTTCCTCTAAAATTGCCAAAGTCGTTATGGAAAATAGCAAGGTCCGCAAAGTGACATTCACCGGATCTACCGAAGTCGGCAAGACACTGATCCGTCAAAGCGCCGATCAGGTGAAAAAATTGTCACTGGAACTTGGCGGTCATGCGCCGCTTGTCGTTCTTGATGATGCAGATGTTGACCTGGCTGTAAAAGGCACGGTAGCATCCAAGTTTAGAAATGCCGGTCAGACATGTATTTGTGCCAACCGGATTTATGTGCAGGAAGGCGTCTACGATGAATATGTTGAGAAGCTGACAAAGGCTGTAAACGAATTGAAAGTCGGTGACGGCACTGATGAAGCCAATGATATTGGTCCATTGATCAATCAGGATGGTTTGGATAAAGTCAAGCGCCATGTCGAGGACGCTACTTCCAAGGGTGCAGCTATTACGACCGGCGGGGAAGCCGTTACGGATAATGACGGTCTATTTTACCAGCCAACTGTCCTTAAAGATGTCAATCAATCGATGGTGGTCATGCAGGAAGAAACATTCGGTCCTGTAACACCTGTTGAGAAAATCTCATCTGACGAAGAAGCGGTCAAATTATCAAATGATACGCCGTATGGATTAGCGGCATATGTGTTTACGAGCAATGTTGCCCGCGGCTATCAATTGATTGAAAAACTCGATTTTGGAATTGTCGGCTGGAATGAGGGTGGCCCTTCTGCTGCACAAGTACCGTTCGGCGGCATGAAAGAAAGCGGTATCGGCAGAGAAGGCGGTCACGAAGGCATAGAGGAATTTGTTGAATCACAATATGTTGCGATTGGCATGGGTTAAAACCGCAGAAAGGACTGTTGCCATGTGAAAGAGGTCATCGAAACGTTGAACGCTCCGAAGCCGGGCGGCCCTTATTCACAGGGCGTAAAGACCGAATCGTTTATCTTTGTTTCCGGTCAGGATGGCCTGAAGCCTAACGATGAATCTCCCGGTGCTTCGATTGCGCAACAAACTGCTGCCAGTCTGGATAATATCAATAATATACTGGCAGAAAAGAATGCCGGCTTGTCAGATCTGGTCTATGTGACCTGTCATTTATCCAATTTGAATGAAGAAACGGTCCGGGAATTCAACAAAGTCTATGAATCTTATTTCGGGGATATGGAAGTAAAACCGGCACGTATAACAATTGGCAGCCAGCTCCTTGAAACAGATGTAGAAATTACAGCGATTGCTTCTGTCAGCTGATGTGACTGCAGAACAAAATATCGAATGAAACAATTGGAATCGGCAAAATAGCCGATTCCATCTCATCTGATTCAATTGTTTAATAGATGACGCGGCAGGGGGGATTAAATTGTCTCTGACATTTAACGATATTCAAACAAGGGCACAGAGGATGTTTGAACAGTTAACAGAGTGGCGGCAGTATTTTCATAAATTTCCGGAATTAAGTTTTGAGGAAGTGAAAACGTCACGTTTTATTGCTGAAGCTCTGAAAAAGATCCCAGACATGCAGGTGGAGACTGAAATGGGCTATTCTACAGCTGTAGTAGGAACGCTCTCATCCGGAACCGGTCCGACGGTTGCAGTTCGGGCGGATATGGACGCCCTGCCGATCCAGGAAGAGAATCAATTCCATTATAAGTCGGTCCATGACGGTGTTATGCATGCATGCGGCCATGATGCCCATTCGGCAATCGGATTGGGTGTTGCCAGCTTAATTGGCGATTTGTTTCAAATTGGCGAAATGAAAGGTACGGTAAAATTTCTGTTCCAACCCGCCGAGGAAATGGCAAATGCTTATGGATCGACAGGGGCGCCTTATATGATTGAAGCGGGCGCTTTGGAGGATGCTGATTATGTGCTTGCGCTTCACATGAGCCCTGAAGATCAAGTGGGTGAGGTTAAGGTTCATGATGGCTACAGCATGGCAAATGTCGATGTTTTTGAAGCGGTGGTTACTGGAAGCGGCGGACATGGCGCCTATCCGCATCTGGGTAATGATCCGGTCTGGATGCTCGGTCCGGTGCTGCAGGCGCTGCATGGGATTGTTGCCCGCCGGGTGTCTCCGCTTGAATCGGCAGTCATAAGTGTTGGCAGCATTCAAAGCGGATCCGCCAGCAATGTGATTCCTTCTGAAGTTCATGTTAGAGGCACCGTCCGAAGTTATCAGCCGGACGTAAGGGAACTGCTGCACAATGAATTGGAAAAAGCTTTTTCCGTGGTCAAACCGCTGGATGGCGACTATCAATTAACGATAAAGCCTGAAGACCCCGCCCTGTATAATGACGCGGGGGTGAATCAAACAATTAGGCATACAATAAAAGATCTTTATCCTGATTTTGAAATTCTTGATCAGCCTTTTGGATTAGGAGGCGAGGATTTTGCCCATATGACCCGAACGGTCCCGGGTGCAATGTTTTTTCTGGGCTGTGCTTTAGGTGATGAGCAAACCCGTGATCTGCATACACCGCATTTCGATATTGATGAAAATGCCCTGCCGGTTGGTGTTTCTATATTGACAGAAGCAGCACGGCGATTTTTGAATGAAAAGGGAGTTGCAGAATAGGCAGCAGGATGTCGGGGCAACTGAAATTCGCGCAACGGCAGCCAAATTTCGCGCGACAGCACCGGAAATTCGCGTGACAGTACCCAAATCTCGTGCGAGGGCACCAGAAATTCGCGCAACAAGGAGTACAATGCGTGCAAAAAGCACCCTGCTTGTGCGACGCAACCGTAATTGATAACCCTTGGCAGATACAAAAGGGGGTATAGCATGACAGCAAAATCAGTCACCCAGCACGACGTCTGGGCAGCAAAGCAGCGCATCTCGCCGATTCTATCTAAATCCCCATTAATCTATTCTGACAAACTTTCAGAATATGTGGGGGCACCTATCCATTTAAAATTGGAAAATCTTAATGTCAGCAATTCGTTCAAAATCAGGGGAGCGGCAAACAAGATTCTTAGTTTGTCGCCTGAAGAGCAAGAGCACGGTGTGACAACATTTTCGACAGGTAACTATGGGATGAGTGTTGCTTACATCGCTAAACAGCTTGGTATGAAAGCAATCATTTGCATCTCCAGCCGGGTGCCAAAAGCGAAAGTGGATGCATTAAAAAGTTCTGGTGCTCAAATCGAAATACATGGTGAATCACAAGATGAGGCAGAACAGCGCAGTTATCAGCTGGAAAAAGAACACGGTCTCACGGTTGTTCATCCATTTGACGACCCGCATATCATCGCCGGTCAGGGGACAATCGGGCTTGAATTGCTGGAAGATCTTCCTGATATCGATACAGTTGTCGCAGGGCTTTCCGGGGGCGGCCTTCATTCAGGATTGGGGGTCGCTTTGAAATCTGCCGACCCGGCTATTCAGGTTCTTGGAGTTTCCACAGACAGAGGACCTGCTATGTATGAAAGTATCCAACAGGGAAAGCCGGTTGCAGTGGAAGAGCAGGATACTCTCGCTGACAGTCTGCTGGGCGGGATTGGACTGAACAATCGCTATACATTTGAGATGGTGCAGCAATATGTGGACGATATACAACTGCTTGATGATGACCAAATTGCACAGGGGATGGCCTTCATGCTCGATAAACATAGGATGATAGTTGAAGGTGCGGCAGCTTCCGGTATTGGAGCGATTTTAAATAACCGCATCAAACCCGGGTTCCGGACTGTTGTTGTCATCAGTGGATGCAGTGTTGATACAGAAACAATGCTCGATGTCATGGAAAGATATTCTGATGCGATCCCGAAATAGTTGTTCTGGCATGTAACGGACAATCATCTTCCACTTAATCGGAGATACTGTTGCTCATCATTTACTGCTATTCAGAGGAGGAAAGTTGTTAAGTCGTACTAAATATAAGGAGGTATTCATATGAGTAAGATGTTATACAATGACCAGATCATGGAACGGGATAACATTGTCGATATTGAAGACCGCGGTTATCAGTTCGGTGATGGCATTTATGAAGTTATTGGTGTCTATGACGGCGAGCCGCTGATGATGGATGAACACATGGAGCGGCTGGAAAGAAGTGCTCGTGAATTGCGGCTGACACTACCGGATTCAACCCAAAAATTAAAAAGCAATCTCGTAAAGCTTGTGGAAGCAAACGGGCTGGAAGAAGGCATTATATATATGCAGGTTTCACGCGGCATTGCTTCACGCGAACATGGTTTTCCGAATCCTGAAACACCTGCTGTAACAGTTGCCTATACACGTGAGGAAGAACGTGAATCGGATGTTGAGGATCAGGGAAGGGCGGCAATTCTTGCAGAGGATATCCGCTGGCTGCGCTGTGACATTAAGACACTCAACCTTCTTCCCAACGTCATGGCCAAACAAAAAGCAGTTGAGAACAACGCCGTTGAAGCTATTTTACATCGCGGTGATACCGTCACAGAAGCAAGTGCATCGAATGTTTTTATGGTTAAAGATGGTGAACTGTATACGCACCCGGCTGACAACTATATTTTAAATGGCATCACCAGAAGAAAAATCATCCAATTGTGCGATGAACTGAATATAAACGTCAATGAACAAACGTATACAGTCGATGATTTGCTGAATGCAGATGAAGTATTTATATCCGCGACAAAACTCGATATCATCCCGATTTTAAAAATCGATGATCAAACAATCGGCAGCGGGAAACCGGGCAGGATAACAAAACAAATCCTGCAGTCATTCCGGTCACTGTATGAGGAAGGTATCAGAAACAAAGCCTGACAGGAGGGGGCGGAACCTCTGGTCGTCCGCTCAGATCGTATGTGTATGATACTTTAAAGGGGGGCTGTCTTTTGTCACATCCGTCAACATTAACAGCCTATGGTCCGACTGTAGCTGAGGTGGACCTGGGGGTATTTCGGGAAAACGTCAGGACATTAAAGGGTTTTGCACAAAACAGTAGGCTCATGGCTGTGATTAAAACAAATGCCTACGGACACGGCGTCGTGCCTGTCGGGCAAGCAGCCGTTCAGGCTGGTGCGGACCGTCTTGGTGTGACAATGGTTGAAGAAGGTGCGCAGCTTCGGGCGAACGGCATTGATGTCCCCATTCACATTTTAAGTTCCATCATGAGCTGGCAGGCAGCGGATACTGTTGCATATGATCTGACTGCTTCAATATCTTCACTTGAACTGGCAAGCGCCCTGAGCAAGGAAGCTGTGGCACAGAATAAAACTGTTTCGGCCCACCTGAAAATCAATACCGGCCTTCATCGATTTGGTATCGATCCGGATCGGGCTATAGAATTTTGCCAGTCATGTTATGAATTGCCCGGACTGCAATGGGAGGGGATTTACACTCATTTCTCCAGTGCTGATGAGGGCGAGTGGGAGATAACTGAAGATCAGTTTGCTTTATTTATGGACACGATAAAAAAACTAAAGAAGCATGGCTATCATTTTCCTGTTCGGCACGCCGGAGGGTCAACAATTGCAATTGAACGAAAGGATATGCATCTCGATATGGTCAGGCCGGGCATTGCTTTATTTGGCTATCCTCCCGAACGTCGGCAGGATAACATGATTCCACTGAAACCGGTCATGTCCCTGAGATCACGTATCCTGCATGTGCGTGAGCTTCCCCCGGGGACGCCTGTCGGATACGGAGGCAGCTATGTGACAAAAGGCCATGAAAAAGTAGCCGTCATACCAATCGGACATGGTGATGGCTACCACCGGGCTCTCTCCAATAACGGACAAATGCTTGTGCAGGGCAAGCGTGTTGAAATCATCGGTGAAGTATCACTTGATCAAACGATAATTGATGTGACACATATTGCGGATGCAGCTGATGGTGATGAAGTGATCCTCATGGGAAGCCAGGCAGGTGACGCCATTTCTGCACGTGAAATAGCCGGGTGGATGGACAGCATCGTTGATGAAGTGCTGGCAGGTCTGAAAGAAAGAGTTGAAAGAATCTATAAATAAGTATACAATGAATGAAATCTGAAAATTAAATCAATACAGACAAAGGGGAAAGAGAATATGGACTTTCTATCTGTCATCCCGCCGATTGTCGCGGTGGTATTGGCTATTGTTACAAAGCGTGTCCTGCTCTCATTGTTTATCAGTATTTGGGTAGGCGGTCTGATTGTGGCAAGCGGCAACCCGTTTGCTGCGGTTGGCGTGACCTTCACGTGGATCAAAGATGTTATGATTGACCCATGGAACGCACGTTTCCTTGTGATGACGGCACTGCTTGGCTGCGGGGCTGCATTTATGTTTAAGACCGGGGGCTCACAGGGACTGATTAATGTACTTGAAAAGAAATTAACCACCAAGAAACGAGTCCAGTTTTTATCATATTTTCTGGGTCTTATTATTTTCTTCAATGATTATGTCAATTCGGTCATTGTGGGAAACGCTTCAAAGGATATCTCTGCAAAACATAAAATCTCAAGGGAAAAACTATCATATGTTCTTGACTCGACCGCTGCGCCTATTGCAACGATTGGGCCTGTTTCAGACTGGATCGGCTTTCAGGTATCACTGATCGCCGGAGCGTTTGCCAGTATCAGCATCGTTGGATTGGAGCCGTATTTTGCATTCCTGCAGTCGATCCCATGGAATTTCTATGCCATACTTTGTCTGCTGGCTGTGCCGATGATTATTGCAGGCAAAGACTTCGGTCCGATGGCTAAAGCCGAAGAACGTGCCCAAAAAACAGGCCATCTCATTCCGGAGGGTTCAACACCACTATCGTCGGTCGACCAGGACTTGGGCGAACCTTATAAAAAAGACGGCAGTGTCTGGAACTTTGTTTTGCCACTGGTTACACTTATTTCGGTCAGTATTTGGGCATTATGGTATACAGGCGGCGGTGCAGAGGGCAATTCAATTATGGATGCACTTGCCAATACCGATGTGTCGATTGCACTGTCATGGGGCGCATTCGCCATGACTGCGATGGGGCTGGTCCAGGCATTGTTTCAAGGCATGAGCCTGCGGGAATGTGAAGATACGCTGCTCGGCGGTATCAGAACGATGCTCCCGGCACTGGTTATTATCCTGCTTGCGTGGTCAATCGGTAAGGTCACTTCAGACCTCGGCACTGCTGAATTTGTTGTCGGTGCCACGGAAGGGTGGATGACGGCAGCACTGTTGCCATTCCTGATTTTCATCATTGCCATGTTCATCTCGTTTGCTACCGGTACTTCATGGGGTACTATGTCGATTTTGACACCAATTGCTATCCCGCTTGCGTTTACATTTGGCGGGGAAGAACTTATTCCGATTGCCATTGGGGCTATTTTCGCCGGATCGATATTCGGTGACCACGTATCGCCAATTTCGGATACAACGGTTATGGCTTCCATATTTGCCGAATCAGATCATATCGCCCACGTCAACACCCAGGCGCCATACGCGCTGGTCCCGGCCGGGATTTCCGGTGTATTATATTTACTCTATTCCGTTGTTGGAAGCAGTATTATATTATTAATAGCCGGTATTGCTATTCAATTCTTCCTGCTGCGTTATTTGGGCAACCGGCATGCGAAAAAATATGCTGATGCCGACAGCAGTATTGCATAGTAGATTTACCGGAGTTAAAACCAAACAACCTGCTGTTAAACCTGTATTCCTGTCTGGGAATGCAGGTTTTATAGTAGTATACAATAAGCGGTATTTATGGTGGCTGAACCATCACTGTATCTGGAATCAGTTTTTTTGTCTGGCAAAAGGGGAATTTTGTATAATGGACGAATGATTAATACACCACATAGTAATGGAGGGAAACGACATGATTGAACAACTTCAGGATACGGTTACCTTAAACAACGGCGTCAAAATGCCGGGATTTGGACTCGGCGTTTACAAAGTAGAAGATGGTGATGTGACTGTTAAATCTGTAAAAGCGGCTTTGAAAAACGGTTATCGAAGCATTGATACCGCATCGTTTTATGAAAATGAAAAAGGTGTCGGACAAGGCATAAAGGAATCCGGTGTGCCACGGGATGACATCTTTGTTACATCAAAAGTCTGGAATGATCAGCAGGGCTATGAAAATACACTCGCGGCTTTTGAGGCAAGTCTTGAAAAACTTGGGTTGGACTATCTCGACTTATATTTGATTCATTGGCCTGTTAAAGGAAAATATAAAGAAACATGGAAGGCGATGGAAAAATTATATGAGGAAGGTAAAGTCCGCGCAATTGGTGTCAGCAATTTTCATGTGCACCATCTGCAGGATCTGATGAATGACAGCTACGTAAAACCTGTCATCAATCAGGTGGAATATCACCCGCACCTGACACAGGAAGAATTGAAGGCATTTTGCGAACAGGAGAACATACAGCTTGAGGCGTGGTCCCCGCTAAAAAAGGGGAGGCTGATGGATGAACCGGTGATTGCGGAACTTGCCGAGAAATACGGGAAAACATCTGCACAGATCATATTGCGCTGGGATGTGCAAAATGATGTTATTACAATTCCGAAGTCTACACATGAACACCGGATAAAGGAAAATGCTGATATTTTTGATTTCAAATTGACGGATGATGAAATGAAGCGGATTAGCAGTCTTAATCAGGATGACCGTACAGGCAAAAACCCGGACAGTTTTGATGAATAAAGGAAGCTTGGGCACAAGCAATACGTAAACTTTAAAGACGAAAGATAACGCTGGATTAGGTAAAAATTCATTATACAATAAAAGAAAGGCCTTTTTGTGAATTTTTTTGCTCCTCGAAGCTGATACGGGAAAGCAGCTGCCCGGAGCAAAAATCAACCCCTGTCCCTACGTCGCATTATAAGGATTTTGTGTCAAAAACAACAATCTTGTAGAACAAAGCGAAAAGAAAAATCCGAACTGATTTGCTATCTAATTGATAGATTTTGAATCATAGTTCGGATTTTGCTTTGATTTTTATTCTTTTGTCTCAGCCTCATTCTTTTTTATTCTCGAATGATAGTTAGCATAACCTTCCACTTTAGTACTCATATTAATATTCTTCCTAAAGAAAAACTTCTTAACTATTTTACTATTGCCACTTATCGTTTCTGTATTTCAATTAATAAAAAATCACTTTATAATGTAACGTGGGCCGGAAAACGCTTGCAATACTTCAATTCTATCAACAAACAAACCAGGGGAGAGAATATTAAAATGGAAACTCATAGAAAAGGCATCTTTCAGCGCTTTCTGGATGGGGTTGAGTGGCTGGGGAATAAATTGCCGCACCCGATTACATTATTTGCCATTTTAGCCGGACTTGTGCTTGTGCTGTCCGCCGCTTTGCAGCCTTTGGGAATCAGTGTTGAACACCCGGGTGAAGAGGGCAAAATGGTGGAAATTAATAACTTGCTGAACGCTGAAGGATTAAAGTATATTTTTGGAAGTATGACTGATAACTTCATCGGTTTCGCACCGCTTGGTGTTGTGCTTGTCACGATGCTTGGTATTGGTGTAGCAGAACGTACCGGGCTGATCAGTGCATTGTTGCGTGGCTTTGTATTATCAGTGCCGACACGTTTTATTACACTTGGACTGGTTTTTGCCGGTGTTATGTCCAGTGTGGCATCCGATGCGGGCTACGTTGTTTTGCCGCCCCTCGGAGCGCTGATTTTCGCAGCGATGGGACGACATCCTTTAGCCGGTCTGGCAGCAGCATTTGCCGGTGTATCCGCCGGTTTCAGTGCGAACCTGTTACTTTCCGGGACAGACGTTATGCTTGGTGAATTGACAATTGCTGCTGCATCAACGATTGATCCAGCCTATGCCGAAACGATGAATATTGCGATGAACTGGTTTTTCATTGCAGTTTCTGTATTCCTGCTGACGATTATTGGCACGTGGGTAACTGAACGTGTCGTTGTGCCGCGTTTGGGCGAATATAAAGGTGAAGATGCCGAAGAGTCGATACATGATGACGGCCTTGAAGGACTTAAATCAGCTGAAAAGAAAGGAATTATCTGGGCTGCGATTTCATTGATTGTCGGTCTTGTATTGACAGCGTTGCTTGTGCTGCCGGAGAATGCACCATTACGAGGCACTGAAGGCAATTACATGGACCAGATCATTCAGTCGCCGTTTATGGATTCGCTAGTGCCGATTATTGCGATTTTGTTCTTCATACCAGGCCTTGTTTATGGAATGGTTACGAAAAACATCCGGAATGATAAAGATGTTGCAGCACAAATGTCTGATACAATGGCATCGATGGGAATGTTTATCGTTCTGGCCTTTACGGCGGGTCAATTTGTTGCATACTTCAATGAGTCCAATATGGGTATGGTGCTTGGTGTATATGGTGCAGAATTCCTTGACGGTATCAATTTGACGGGAATTCCGCTGATCTTGATGTTTGTTCTGATAACCGGATTTATTAACTTGTTTATCGGAAGTGCATCCGCTAAATGGGCCATGATGGCACCAATCTTCGTGCCGATTATGATGCAGCTCGGCTACTCGCCTGAGTTGACACAGATGGCCTACCGTGTAGCGGATTCATCGACTAACATTATTACACCGTTAATGACATACTTTGCGATTATCATTGCGTTTGCACAAAAATATGATAAGAAAATGGGAATTGGCACGATGATTTCCGTTATGCTGCCATATTCCATATACTTCCTTATCGGATGGACAATCATGCTGGTTGTATGGATGCTGCTTGGTATTCCGCTCGGACC
>NZ_DATGTT010000023.1:0-6219 GCF_035301675.1 Lentibacillus sp.
GATTTAACTGTGAACAATGCGGAGGAGAGATGTATCCAGCATATTATAAAGGTATACATGGACAGGAATACAGATTATCGGACATCCTCTAACGAAGTTAGGAAGAAAAGGACCGGGCCGCACTTTGCCCGGTTTTTCTTAATCTCGGTTTCCGATGCCTCTTCTCCAAAAGAATCATCGGGATCCATCCCGGGTGCGACTGTCTCATCGTTACGGTGTGGCTTGCGTTTCTTTTTATCCATTACATCATCCCTCCATTCTTTCCTTATATTTCTCTTTTAAAGCAAATTTTATTAAAGGAGCTTTTTTTATATTGCTGTTATTTATCGTTTAATTGCAAATTGTTTAAATTCGACAATATTCATGATATGATTTATTTTGTGAATAAGTCTATAAAAGTCTCTGTAATCCAAAATGTGAAGGGGTGATTTCATTGGCATCACGGTCCAAATTTCGGGATCCGGGTTTCATATTGACAATTGTTCTCGTTGTTTACGCAGCAATCGTATTTATTTGGTGGCCGACAGACACGTATATGCTGGGGATTTCACTGGTCGCCTGGCTGATGTTCATTGGATTATTTTTCTGGTTTCTCTTGGCGATTGTTTATAGTGTCTGGATTGAAAAAATAGAGAGCAGCAGTGAATGAGCTAATTTTGTCTGCAGGGAGGGAGATTAAAGGATGCAAGTAACTGAATCGATTATATTGCTTATCTATTTAATTGCCATGACGATTAAGGGGATTTATTTCTACAGGCGGGCACGGAGTTCGGAAAACGATTATTTCACGGCAGGACAGAGTATTAATACGTTTGTCGGGGCGTTTGCGATTTTCGCGGCAGTGGCAAGTTCCAGCTCTCTGATGGGTGCAGTTGGATCGGGAGTCGCGTTAGGTGTGCCATACTTTTTTACATATGCTTTTGGTGTTATTGCGATACTTCCGTTTTCGATGTTTCTTGTGTCCGGTCAAATTCGCAGGGCCGGAGTGAAAACGCTTCCTGAATTTTTTAATCAGCGATTCGGAAAACCGGTGCAAATTGTTTCAGCTGTTATTGTCGTGATTGGCATGACATTTTACATGGTGCCGCAGCTGACGGCTTCCGGTCTGATCGGTTCGCACGTATTGGGCATCGATTATAAGACCGCTGTTGTCGTTCTAGGCTTGGGTTTTACCCTCTATGCTGCCCTTGGCGGTATGTGGGCGATTACTTATACGGACCTGATCCAGGGCTCAGTCATGCTTATCGGGATTGTCATTTTAGCCGTATTTATTATGGTTGATCATAATGGTGTTGTTTCGCTGATTAACGATGCCATGGCGGTCGATCCGGCTTTTGGTGATATCACGCAGCCATGGATGTCCTATTTTGGGTTATTCATTGCGTTTTTATGGTTTGGTATTATTTCACCATCGGTTGTCATGCGTAACTTTGCGTCCCGCGATGCGAGGACTGCCCGCCGCTCGGCCATGTGGGCTTGTCTGCTTTATTTAACATTGTTTATCGCCGGATTCTTCGTTACAGCGGCCGGGGCAAGTATGGGCATTGTTGATTCACTTAATAATACCGACATGATTTTCGTCTCAGTGATTGAACAGTATCTTCCTTCGATTCTGGGCGGAATCATGCTTGCCGGGCTGATGGCAGCGATTATGTCGTCTGCTGATGCGATGCTTTTGGCTATTTCAGCAGGTATCGCGCATGATATTTACAAGGAACACATCAATCCAAAAGCCAGTGAACGGTTCGTGACCGGCCTGGGTCTTTGTGGTGATGATCGCCGCAAGTATCGTCGGTATTCTGATTGCGATCGATCCGCCGGGACTGATTGCTATCATGGTCGGCTGGGTCGGCGGATTTCTGCTGTCGGCGTTCGGATTTCCGATTGTTCTTGGTTTATGGTGGAAGCGCGCCAATATGTTGGGTGCGTTAACAGGCATGCTTGGCGGTGCCATAGTCTTCCTGACTCTAATAATCGGAGGGTGGCTGCCCACCAATGCGGAACCGATTATTGGGGCACCTCTATCATTAGTTTTGATGATTATCGTCAGCTTGATGACCGAACCACCGTCACAAGAGACTCAGTCCAGGGTGGATTATTATCATACTCATTTGGAAAATAGATAGGATGATAAAAACGTGCAGATGAATGAAGCAACCATTAAAGTCATTGGAGATAATATCACAGTAACAGAACATGAATTATATAAGCATGTTTATAAAGCTGCCGGATTTAAGGCCAGACTGAACCGTTCAATAAATGAACATTACCTGCGACAGACCACAAAAACGTGTGATTTAATGTACCATCCATTCTGGCTTGCTAAAACACTGGTTATCGCTGACAGGCCGCCATTTCCGCCGCGTACACACCCGAATATGATTTTTGTTGATGCTGTATCAGGTTACCGGGGGGTATTTTCCAAAGTCCCGCCGATTCATGATCGGGAAATTGGTCATGGTTCCCTTGTGGAAACGTATATAACGGACAAGAGAGAGGCTGAACGATATGTGAAAAATGTTCAGGAGAAACAGATTAACCGGTCGTATATTCTGAAAAAACCGAGGCATGAAATAAAGGAAATTTTCCTCGTGTACCTGCCGCTGTGGAAGGTCGCGATCCTTAGTGGGCTGGTCAATGAGACGTTTTATATCAATGGCAATACAGGCGAGTCGGAAAAATTCATGTCAGAGCGCTGGCAGAGCGGGAAAGACTTGCTGTAGGGCTGGGCAGATAAATGAATCATAACGTTAAAAGGCTTATGGGGCGCCCATAAGCCTTTCATAATTAGATGATCAAAATAACAGGACGAACGGTTTATTGGCTTAGCAATAACCGCCGCCACCGAAACCTCCGCCATATCCACCGCCAACATAGGCACTGCCAACGATGATAAGGAGGATGAACAATACGACAATCATGGCAAAGTTGTTGCCGCCTCCAGCATATCCACTCATTAATAAGCACCTCCTTCGCATGGATAGTGCCATTATATGCATCATTGAACAGAAGGTGTGGACAGGTAACTATCTAAATCTGAAAAAACCTCGAACATCATCACATGACCATCATCAATCATGATTCATGTTCATCCGTAATATTGATATATTTTCGGTCAGGATCTGTTTTGGGAATGGTGACTTTCAACAGCCCATCATGAAACGTTGCTTTTGTTTCTTCTTTCGGTATTGGAAATGGCAGTGTAATGGTTCGTTCTGCTTGCTGATTCTCGTGAGTGGAGTTCCTCTGGGCGGCAATTCTTAGTCGATGACCGATCATTTCCAATTCAATCTCGTTACGTTTATAACCCGGCAATTCTGCTGTCACAGTTATTTCAGAATCGTATTCATCTACATCAACCCAAAAGGGCCGCATATTGAATATGGAATTCATCTGTTTGAAAGAATGGTTGAAAAAGGAATCCATCTGCCCCATAAGATCCCGAAATGGCGACATGTCGATATCAAATCTTCCCCGGCGGTTATTCTTTTTGGAACTCATTTTTTCACCTCTCTATACCATACTGCTAATAAAATATGCTTATCGAAAGTAAGAGTGGTGGGCGGATAAATTATTACTGTTTCTTGATCGATCTAAATTCAAATCTAAACTGATTGCATCCTTCATGATCACATGTTATGATACATCGGTGACTATAAATTTACCAAAAGTAACTGATCGGTCAGGAACGGGAGGATTGTAATGGCACAACGACATGTGGAGCTGTTGGATGCGGCCGTTCAGCTTTTTCAAAAAAGTGGTTTTCACGCTACCTCTGTGGCTGATATCACGGAAGCCTGTGGTATATCGAAGGGTGCTTTTTATAAACATTTTGATTCAAAAGAAAGCATGATTTTGGAACTGCTGCAGCGATATTATGATGAGATGTTCAGGGAAGCGGACCGGCTTACTGAAGAATTAAGCCAGTCGCCTTTATTGGCACTGAAGCGAAAAATTGCGGTCGAACTTGAAAAATCAATTGAATACAGGTCTTTTTTCCTTGCCTTAGTGACTGAATTTCCGCCGTATGAAAAAGGGCCAATTTCTGAATTTCTTGATCGGATACAGGAGACACATCAGAAATGGCACAAACAAGCATTAATGGATGCGTTCGGATCGAAACCCGAGAAATACCTGGATGACTTAACCCTTGTGTTGGAAGGGATTATTCACAGTTATTTAATGCAGATTATTTGGAAAGGACCTGCTTTGCCTTTGGATAGATTGGGCGATTTTATCGCAGAATGTATAAAAGCGATTGTTGAAAATGATGAAGCATTAACCCCGATTCTGCCGGTCCGTAGCAGTGCTGGTTCCGATGCTTCTGTCATAGAGAGCATCGTCAATGATTTGAATACATTCCGGGCAGAAATGAATATAGACAGTGCCCGCTGTTCAGGAAAAGATTTACAGACAGTCGATCTTTTGATTGAAGAACTGACACAAGAGAAGCCGAGAGAATTCCTGGTTGATGCACTGCTTGCCCAGCTGTATCACCGTTCGTATTTAAATGCACGGCTAAACAAAATTTTAACTGCATGGGAAGCATGGAAAGGGGACTTAACATGAATGATACAGAAACTTCCTGGGATTTGCCGCCAAAACAAAAAGCATTGATGATTGCTGCTTTATTGACAGGCGCATTTATGGGTATTATCAATGAAACATTATTGGCAACAGCACTCCCGACAATTCAAGAAGCGTTTTCCATCACACAGGGGGAAGTGCAATGGATGACGACCGCCTTTTTAATGACAAATGGGATTATGATTCCTGTTTCGGCATTTTTGATTGACCGGTTTACAACCCGGGGATTATTTTTGACCGCAATCGGCTTATTTGGCGCGGGAACCGTTATCGCGGCGATAGCGACTGCTTATCCGGTACTTCTCTTGGGCCGAGTTGTTCAGGCTTCCGGGTCCGGTATTATGCTGCCGCTTTTAATGACAGTGCTTTTGGCGGTCATTTCAGTCGAACGGCGCGGCACCGCAATGGGGATGATTGGTATTGTAATTGCGTTTGGCCCGGCGATTGGCCCGACACTGTCAGGCTGGCTATTGGAACATTTCTCATGGCGTTCCTTGTTTATTACGGTCCTTCCGATTGTAGCGATTACGGTTACAGTTGCAGGACTCTTTCTGCGGAATGTGACCGATCTCCGAAAACCAAAGATAGACGTATTATCGATTGTTTTATCTTCAGTCGGATTCGGTTCATTCCTGTATGGATTCAGTATTGCATCAGAGAGCGGCTGGGCCAGTACTGTTGTTATCAGTGCAATTTCTATCGGGACAGTGGTGATCGGTTTATTCATCTGGCGTCAGCTGGTTCTTGAAACACCGATGCTGGAGTTTCGGGTATTTCAATTCCGGATTTTTACATTGGCGATTGCGATTACGATGACGGTCCTTATTTCATTGATTGGGGCAGAAACATTGCTCCCGTTATTTATGCAGAATGCGTTGGGATTTTCACCGCTTAAGTCTGGTTTGATGCTGCTTCCGGGGGCAATTGTGATTGGGATTTTGTCACCGATTACCGGTCGGCTGTTTGACAAATATGGTGCCAAGTGGCTTGCATTGATCGGTTTAAGTATCGTAACGGTGACGACGTTTATGTTTACCAGGTTATCTTTGGAGACATCATTTACGTATCTGACAATTATTTATGCCATTCGCATGTTCGGCTTGTCGTTCGCTCTGATGCCGGTCATGACCTCAGCCTTGAACCAGTTGCCGCCAAAATGGTATGCACACGGTTCTGCGATGGCTAATACCTTGCAGCAAATTTCGGCGTCAATGGGAACGGCAATTCTCGTGACTCTTGTTGCAATGGGCACCAACAGTTTCGTACCAGACGGGAATACTTCTCCAGAACTGATCGGTCGTATTGCACAAGTTGTTGGGTTTGAATGGGCATTTATGGGCAGCACGATCCTTGCTTTTGTCGCATTTATTTTGGCATTGTTCCTCCATCCGCCGAAAAAAGAAAAAGAGATTGTCCGCCAGATTCATGGACAGGATGCTTCTCTGAGGTAATCCGGAAAAGAGTTGGCCCGTTATGGGACAGCTCTTTTTTATAACTCAACTTTCGCACCAAGAAAATCGCAATGAATTCAACACCTATCAGGACCCGTCGGGTCTGACATATAGTGGTTGACATTAGGCTATAACATGAAAAAACACCTCAGCTTTTGGTATAGTTGATTTAACCACAATC
>NZ_DATGTT010000024.1:0-4195 GCF_035301675.1 Lentibacillus sp.
CTCTTGCCTTTTGTCCATGCTCCGTTGATATACATGTCATGATTTTCCAATGCGACCCCTCCTTTTTAAATACTTCTGCCTCCATCTACATGAAGCACACTTCCCGTAATCATTTCTGCTTCCTCAGATAACAAGAAAGCAACTGTATCTGCAATATTTTTCGGTTGAAGCAATTTGCCTAATGGCACACTCTTTTCAAAAATTTCTTTACGGTCTTCGGCTACATTACTTCCTTCTCCGGAAAACTGACCTAACATGGATGTATCTGCCGGCCCCGGGTGCAGCACATTCACGTTAATCTGATGAGGCGCCAATTCCAGTGCCAAAGCTTTTGAAAAAGTCTCTACGGCCCCTTTTGAAGCAACATACGCTTGTAATCCGGGGCGTGGTCTGGTTGTTGCTACTGAGCCAATGTTTACAATTTTACCTGCTTCTTGCGGCTTCATATATCTCGCTGCTTCCCTGCAGGTTAAAAAAATACTGCCCATATTAATATCCATCAGTTTATGATAATGATCAAAAGAAACTTCATCGATGGGTGTAGCACTTTGAGCAATCCCTAATATATTTGCCAACCCGTCAACACTGCCAAAATGGTCTTTTGCCTTTTTAAAAAAATCAGAAACCACTGCTTCATCCAGGACGTCGCCTTGAACTGCCAGGAAATTATCTTTCTTTTGCATCTCTTCCAAAGCAGAAATGTCGCGGTCACATCCTACGACATTCGCCCCTTTTTCCATTAACAAAAGTGCCGTTTCTTTTCCCATACCACCGCCTGCTCCTGTGATGAGGATGGTTTTATTGTTTACTGTCATGGAACCCTTCCTTTACTGTTTTAATTTTTCAATGATTGCATCGCCGACTTCACTGGTTGTAGCATTACCACCAATATCAGGGGTCAATGTTTGGTTTTCAACAAGCGTCGCTTCAATGGCCGCAAGCACTTGGTCATGCAAGTCTTTACGGCCGAAATGTTCTAACATTAAGGCACTGGACCAGATTTGGGCAATCGGGTTGGCAATTCCTTTTCCTGCGATATCAGGTGCTGAACCATGCACTGCTTCAAACATGGAAGGAAATTCTCCGCTTGGGTTAATATTCCCTGACGGGGCAAAACCGAGCCCGCCAACGATGGCAGACCCTAAATCCGATAAAATATCCCCAAACAAATTAGATGCGATAACGACTTCAAACGACTCCGGACGCTGGACAAAATAAGCTGCCAAAGCGTCTATATAATATTTTTCATAATCGAGATCCGGATGCTTTTCCATCGTTTCTTCCACGATTCTGTCCCAGAACGTCATCGCATAGGAAATGACATTGGATTTTGTGGCATTGGTGATTTTTGCTGCACCACGTTTTTCTGCATAATCACAGGCAAATTCCGTGAGTTGTCGGACTCCCTGCTTAGTCATCACTGTATTTTGCACAGCCATTTCGCGCTCTTCCCCAGAGAACATAATGCCACCTGAATCACTGTATTCTCCTTCACTATTTTCTCGGATAATTGCAAAATCTATAGGCTTTTCTTGCTCAAGTGGACTATTCAGCCCTTTTAACAGCTTGATTGGACGAAAATTAATGAACTGCTGGAAGTTCTTCCGAATCGGGAGGATTAATTCCCAAATCGTCACTAAATCGGATACCCGAGCGTCTCCAATCGCACCAAATAAAATGGAATCAAACGATTGAAGCTGTTTCAGCCCATCATCCGGCATCATTTTTCCATGTTTTACATAATAATCACTATTCCAGGGAAATTCTGTCGTTTCGAAATTAAAATCCGTATCTTGCTCGGCTAACGCTTCAAGTACTTTGATCGCTTCCGTCGTTACTTCAGGACCTATCCCGTCGCCCGGAAGTACTGCTATTTGATGTGTCTTCATGTTGTTTCGCCTCCATTTTTTACATTTTACGCTTTTTTATTGATATTTTGTTTCGGAAATTCATACGGTTTTTCTTTTAAGATTAAACTGAATATAACGAAAAAGATTAACGACAAAAACACAGGGATAGTTACAGCATGCACTCCTAAAAAATCACCATACATTTCATTATACCGGTCGTTGATGACATAAGAACTGATGCCGACTATCATAGAAGCAATGGCCCCTTTTTTGTTTGCTCCACTCCAATATAAACCAAGTACAATCGGCCAGATAAACGCTGATTGCAGGCCACCAAAGGCAAACAAGTTTAAAAAGATTAATAAATCAGGCGGACTGATGGCCAACAGGAAAGCAACCACACCGACGATTCCAGTTACACCCATACTAACCATTTTCACATTTCTTTCCGGGGCATCCGGCTTGATATAGTTAATATAAACGTCTTTCACAACCGAAGAACTGACAAGCAAGAGTAATGAATCCACTGTCGACATAATCGCCGCTAAAGGGGCAGCAAGCAAAATACCAGCAAGCCACGGCGGCAATACTTCAAGTGCGAGTTCCGGAATCACTTTGTCCGGTTCGTCGATGCCAGGTAAAATCGGCTGTCCAAATGCGCCAATCATATGCATCCCCAACATAATCACGCCAACCACAACTGTCCCGATTAAAATCGCTCTGTGCATGGATTTGGAGTCTTTATAAGACATGGCACGCACGGCAATTTGCGGCAACCCAATGACACCGACACCAACTAGAATCCAGTAAGAAGATACGTACGAAGCCGATAAGCTGCCGTCATCTCCAAAGGGGGTCACTAAATTTGGATTGATTTCCATTAAGTCAGCAAACAGGTTCGACAAGCCGCCACCAGCAACAATGACAGCCCCTAATAAAAGTAAGGTTCCTATAAACATGACAATCCCTTGAATAGTGTCCGTAATGACGACCGCACGGAAACCGCCGACCGTTACATAAATGAGTACTGATAATGTAAAAATAAATAATGCGCCTATGTAGCTTATGCCTGTGAGTGATTGAATTAAATATGCGCCGCCTACCCATTGTGCAGCCATCGCTGAAAAAAGAAACACAATCGTGCTGAATGCTGCTAATAAAACAACTGTCGCGCTTTGGTATCTCTCTTTTAAAAAGTCCATTAAAGTTACCGCATTATAACGTCTTGCCACAATCGCGAACTTCTTTCCCAATACAAGCAGCACAAAATAACCCGTAGCGACTTGCGTCATCGCAAGCAACGCCCAGCCAAACCCTTTAGAATAAGCAGCTCCCGGGCCGCCTAAAAAACTGGATGCACTGCCATATGTAGCAACCATGGTCATTGCTAAAACAAGTCCACCAAACTCACGGCTCCCCAGAAAATAGTCACTTAGAAACCCTTCCGCTTCTGAAAGTTTTTTACTGGACCAAAACCCAATTAAAAATATAATAGCTAAAAAAATCAGTAAAGGAATTACCACGGCCCAATTCATTCGTCTCTCACCTCATCTTCATCGTCTTCTAAGGAAATGTCTGTCAGCATAAATTTTACAACAATAAACACTAAAACGAACATGAGCAATGTCCCGACAATCATACTAAAGAAAATCCATGCTGGAAAACCCATAATATACGTGTACTCTTCCGGCGGTTTTGACCCTAGCCCATATGCAAAACCAAACCACCAGATAAAATTAATAACTGCCAGCCCGCAGCCAATGAGCGCTTCTCGATTGGCTATTTTAAAACGAGTCTCCTGATTCTTTTTTTCCAAAGCTAATCCCCTCCTTTTTGAACTCTGTGATTGCAAGATTGATAATATTCAGAAATTAAAGCATACACCTTTTTCATAATGAAGGCAAATCCTCTCCTTCTCTTTGTTATCGTTTTCTTATGTGGTTATTATACTAGATTTCTATCGTTTATGCCTCTTTTTTTAAACAACTCTTAAACATGAATACTTGGACTATTATCCTCGCTTCTTTTATTTTCCAAACAAATAATGTGTTTTATGCATTTATAAAGATACGCAAAGAACTCTCGGCTACTTAAACTGTCTTAAAAAGGTTCGCATATATTTTTCAGAAAGATATCTTAACCAGTCTATTGGACAAATTGTTAAATATATAAGCGTAATATTTAACATTATTTACAATGCATCTTATTTTATTGGAATGTATACTATTTGTAAGCGCTTCATTGATTCTTCTTTGTTAACATTAAAAGGATATTGATAGTATTTATAACTAAAAATAAAGAAAAGCATATTGATAAAATTATCTGAATAGAAATAAAATTATATT
>NZ_DATGTT010000025.1:0-32793 GCF_035301675.1 Lentibacillus sp.
GTACCCGCTGCGAATGTATTCTGTGTTTGCTCACTGTCGCTGAAGTACGCATATGTACCCCCGCCGATTAATGAAAGCCCAAGTGCTGCCGACATAATTCCCATTCCCATTTGTTTTTTAATACCCAAAATGATATTCCTCCCTAAAATATTAATAGATTTTTTAGGAGCTTTACTAAGACAGGGATGCTGCCTTAGCAAAGCTGTATTTCCAAGATTAATTCCACTTATCTATTAAGGATTCGGTACCTTCTTTAAGTGAATGATACGCTTTTTCAGAAATCTTTTCTTTTTCCCGGTGGTTGTCAAGTAGTTTCTCAAAGCCTTTCATATGCTTTACAACCTTTGCGGCTTCCTCTTTTTCCTCAAACCGCTCAACAGCCATCAGATGAACTTCCAGTGAGCGTGCGGCACCATTATTCTCAAATTCACCATCTGCTTCGTATTGTTTCACTAAGTCCAGCAGATCAGATGCACTGCTTACAGGAGGAGCCTCTACCGTTACGGTCGCGGTTTCTGTAAGTTTCTTGAATCCGTCCACATTCAACGTAAAAGTAATGTCATAGGATCCTGGTGTGTCCGCATCGAAGTCACCTTTATCGATAGTGACCCGATCAGTTAAGTCGTTTCCTTGTGCATCCTGGGCAACGTCGATTAAGGACGTTAAATCCAATTCATCGCCAGCTGTAATCGTTTTGTCAGAAACCTTAAGCTCCGGTGTCATTTGTTCAATGCGCAGGTTATCTAAAATAAATGTTCCTGCACCAGTATCCATATTTAAATCTGTTCCATCACTAAAGATTCCGATGTATGTCTGTCCGTTTTCCGAACCGGTGATCGTAAATTCAGCTGTCTTGGTTTCGGCTGAAGCTTCAAGCTTTTCGTTTGTCTTGATCCCTTTGGCCTTATCGATGGTACCGACGTCAATTGCCTGATCACCTGATATAAAGCGGTACGAATCAGCGGTCGTCTGATAATCGAAGCTCACTTTATACGTTTTACCAGGTTCGAAATGTAAATGCTGCGGAATCGTTCGGTAAACAAGTCCATTGTTTCCAGTGTTGACCTTCACTGACCAATCACCATCAATGACATCGTCGACAACCTTTTTGTCTGCCCAGCCTTTTTGTGTGTATGGCGCATTCAGCTCTGACAAGTGAATACGGTTATCTTGAACACCTTCTGTATTACCGATAACAAACGGGTAAATGCCTGATACGACATTTTCAAAGTCCTGCTTAAAGACGTTATCTGACATATAATTGTTCAATGATTTTTGCACAATTCGGATGTCATCAAATTTCGTCTGACCTTCACCTGCTTGGCGCTTTAGTGTCAGCTGTGCTGTTTCACCTTCAGCCGTAAAGCTTACCTGCATCTTCTGCATTTTACTGTTGTAACCGTCATTTGTCGCGTGCGAATCAGCTTTGACATAGTTCTTTTGCAGACTGCGAAGTGTGAAATTACTGACATTTTCTTCACCACCGTTAATGGTAATGGATGCCTTCACATCACTTGCATTTTCCACGTAGACCTCTGCCACATAGTCCTTGCCCGGCTCAAGGTTCCTGAGCGTCCGGGTAACCGACGTATCTTTTGACGGACTGTCGAAGTTCAAATGGTAATCACCGCTGCTTAAGTTGCGGGCATCGCCTTCCTTATCGGTGCGGATAACGCTGACTGCATCAGCATCCCCCTCAACCGTTGTTTGCTCATCATCGACTGTTCCGGTGTTAAAGCCTGAATCATGAATATGGTTGCCTGTACTCCATTCATCAATCTTCACACCCTTATCATCGCCTGTTGTCACAATGTATGGTGTCGCAGCGTCAGCATTCAATGTTATCCGGTTATCTTTTATGTCAACTGTCTGCTTATCTGTTCTGCCTTGATCTGTCAGTTTGTACACATCCACACTTGAGACATCGTTATATTCATCTGGCAGCGTCCAGGTTGATTCGCCACCCTCAAGGTTCCAGTGATACAGCTTGTGTGAGTCAGGTGTTTCCCCTTCAAAATCCTGTTCCACCCACGGAATCAAGTATTTGTGACCGTCAAAGACCACATTATCATTAAGTGTCATGATGCGTTCTCTGGAATTGTCTTTTCTGCTTACGACGACTGTGTCACCGTTATCCGGATCTTTTAACCTAATTTTCTTCGACAGATTTGTCTTGGTAGGGTCACCGTCTGTCTTCTCCCAATCCATCACATAATACTTTTGCAAAAACTTCGTTGGAACATTGGTATTAAAAGTTTTACGGATAAAGTGGTCAAAGTTTTTATCGGACTGCCAGCCTTCAAATCCAGCAAGTTCAAATCCGCCAAGCAATGGATGATCAGCTGTACCGCCAGCTTCCGGCCAGTTCAGCACCCACGAATCTTTCTGGTGATTGCTGATAAACCGGAGCACATCAGAGTTGATCCCTTTACTTGATGGTCCACCGTAATTTTTATCGGTAGCCCAATGCTGCCAAGTTGAATAGTTAGCAACAGCATCACCGAATTCTGACGACATCCTCCAGCCACGGTTCATAATCTGTTCGGCAACGCGATTAGATTCCCACTGATCCTGGTACCAGACATCCAAATAGATGAAGTCGAGTCCCGGTGCAGCTTCTTTTAAAGCATCCAATCGTTTCCCGCGGTTGCCTGAAGACAGATCGTGCAATTTGTCAATGGTGTATGACTGATCAAGCCAACTCCAGCCTTTTGAACCTGGACCATTGATTAATTCGTCACTAAATGCATCGGCTTCCGGATACGATTCCTGTGCGTTTATGTGTACACCGAATTCAGCATTGAATTTATGACCTTTTTCGATTAGTGTATTTAAATCCGATACACCACCCATACGCTGACCAACATCACCGTAGTCAGGGTGGGCACTGTCATGGCCTTCACTTCCGTACCCTTTTAATAAAACAGCCTGTCCCAGACCATCTGTTGCAAGCGCCACTTTTTTCACATTATCAAGCGTTTTTAAAAATGGCTGCTGCGCTTGGGAGCCGAAGTTCATGGCAATACGCATACCGACGTTGTTGTTTACATTTTTCCAGCCCTTAATATCCTGCATGATATCACGATATTCAATTGCCGCATCCTGCCAGTCGATTTCCTTGTCTTTGTTGGTATCTTCTGCAATGGCAATTTTAATCGATGGTTTATTGGAAGACGGCTCTGGCATAAATTCACGGTGGTAGTACAATTTATTGGAGCCTATTCCCATTGCCTTTACACCGTCTGCGTTTTCATAACGATTTGCTAAAAGCTTTTTGTAACCGTTAACCTCAGAACTTGACCAGATACCTGCACTCAACTCATCGTTTGACAAGAATGCTGTATAGTATCCTTTAGACGTCCCAATATCTTCCATGGATGAATCCACCGTGACCGTTGTATCACCAGGTTTGGTAACATCCGTGCTGAGATTGGTCAGTTTTGCTTCTGCATCAGCATCATCAGCATTGACTGAGATAAAATTCATGTCAGCAAATTGCACTGTTTCAATTGGTGCGTCTGCAGCATTTGTAATCTTATCAAAGCTGTAAATGACTTTGTTGTCTTTTACTTTAATCGAGAGCTTCAATTCAGCGTCGAGATTCTCATCCTTATCTTCCACAGTCATTGTATAGACCGCTTCACTGTCACTAACTTTGTCAAAGTTCACTTCCGGATAGTAAAGCATACTATTGAGACGCAGCCCATAAACCGGGGATGTCTGCCCATTCATGACTTTACCGTCGACGTTGTATTCGATAACACGGGGAAATACTTCGTCAATTGTGACATCCATAGCCTCAGAGCTTAACGTGTTTTCAACCGGATCTGTCGTTGGCGGCTCCGGCGGTACATTTTCTTTAATCTGTACATTTGAAATGTTGATTTTCGCTGCACCGCGGCTTTTTTCTAAACCGATCATTCCGGCTTTGTTAACACCGTCTGGCTGTGTCCAGGACCCCATCTTTTCGCCGTCAACGTACAGTGTTGCGGTGTCATTGACAAACTTCACACGTAAATGATAGGTTTTATCCGCTTTTAGCGGAACACCGGTTGACATGTCAGTCCAGGTATTCGTCGGACCAAAAACTTCACCAAAATACTGATCATTGGAATCACCCGTGCCAACATACGTATACGCAGAGGAATCCTGCACACGGTATAGGAACCCAAAGCGGCTCAAATCTTTATCCGCCCTTATATCTGCCTCAAAACTCCCATTTTTTATATCATTCACTTTATCGTAAATAATTTTATTTTTAGCACTGGAAGATACATCGAACGTTGCGGAACCATCGTCATTGTATGTGACAGTTCCGTCA
This sequence comes from Lentibacillus sp., assembly GCF_035301675.1. Taxonomy (NCBI): domain Bacteria; kingdom Bacillati; phylum Bacillota; class Bacilli; order Caryophanales; family Bacillaceae; genus Lentibacillus; species Lentibacillus sp. The sequence goes on from NZ_DATGTT010000025.1 coordinate 4,322, forward strand.
CCTTGAATGACCTTCAGATCCCCTTCTTCAAGGTTGTTATCTGTGATAGGAGGCTCTTCAGGAGATCTTCCTACTTCAACTAAAACCTTCGTGTGCTGATTGCCGTACTTTCCAAAACGTAATGCCTCTGGCGCATCTGTTAGATTAGTAACAGCTTCATCCAAATCCACTGTTCCGAATAAATCATTGCCATCCAGTGTCACATTCATTGTTGTTCCACTATAGTCAACGTGGAGTGTATGTTCTTCTCCAGGCTGCGGCAATGCCGTGTCTGGTCTGTCACGCAAGTAATCGCCCTCACCTTGATATTTATACTGGTAGAACCAGCCTTGCGCATCGTAACCTACAAAGACAAAATTATTGGGATCCTTGTAGTGTGTGAAAAACCCAAAGCGAGTTGTTTTGCCTTCTGTTTCGGGAATAAAGGTATATTCCATTGTTCCACTTTCCTGGCCTTTGGCATCTTTGTGCCGGAATACAGCCGGGTTGTCCCCGTTATTGTTTCCTTCACCAGTGCCAAGGCGTGTGTACGTTTTTCCGTCTTGCTCAATGACCTTATTAATCTCGTTTCCACCCGTGGAAATGGTTTCCCAGGGATTAGAGACTGCCGCTTCCGCCTCAAATGGCAATATAGAATTCAAGAGCAATAACGGAATGGCAAAAACAATTCCGCACAAAAGGTTGAATACTTTTCGAGTGCCACCTTTGTCCACGTTTAAACCTCCTTCTGGATTAATAGATTAGTAATACTTTCCGGTGATAGCAGTTGTCTTCGGGTACCCTTTGACATCGGATGTTAATGGACTTATCCAATCAGCAGCATCCATCACCGTCTGTTGCTTCTATCACTGCTAAACGAATTAAATCCATGTAACATTATTGTTACATGTAGTGAAACGCTTTCACAATGCAAATATTGTCTTTTCATTTAGATATATTGCTATTTCACTTAATATTTGTATTATTTCGTTAAATATAGTTGCTTTAGTCCTAACAGTAGGTGAAATTACCTATAAACAAATTAAAATATATTGCTCTGCAGGAAGAAAAACAGACATAGCCAGCTTGCAGCTATGTCTGTTCAAGGATCTTTGTAAGTTCTTCCACAACGAACAATTTGCCACCCGGAAATGAGGTTTACTCTGACTTTTCCAACAAGTTCTCTGCATCATTCTGCAGTGCGTCATACGCCCCATCAGAAATGGCATCTTTTTTATGCAATTGGGACAATAACTGTTTAAAGCTATTCATGTGCTTCGAAACTTTATCTGTCAGTTCTTTTTCTTCATACTGCTCCACTGCTGTCAAGTGCATCTTCAATAAGCGTGCCGTACGCTTGGTATGAAATGCCTTATCCTCTTCAAACTCCTGAACATGCGTTTTGATCACTGATGCAGTAATCGGCCCATCATCATTGATTATCTTCGCTTCAGCCCAGTCTGCGTGATCACTGCCGTTTCCATTGCCGCTGTCTGTTACGACGAGTTTAAGTTCATTCACACCGGCAATATCAACATCAACTGCCTTTGCATCGTCTTCGGCTGTAATGAGTCCGCTGTCGTATAGCTTTTCACCGTCGCCCCAAACCTGAAAAACGACACTTGCTGCTGATGCAGGTGAAACTTCATCATCTACCCCGGCTTTTGCTGTAAAACGGGAGTAGTTGCCGTCAAGGTGGTAGACAATTTCGGAATGTGCATGTGCGCCAAGCCCCTTTTCAAATGTCTCGCCATTGATGGTTAATGTACTGCCATCATCGGCACCATTACCCCCGACGCTCATATTACGCTCCACCGGACCCCAGCCATTCATCGCGCTAATCCAACCGAGATCACTTAAATAGGCCGTTTCTGTCGGAATTGGCGGAATCATGGTCACTTCTTTTACAGTGGATTCACTTTGCTGATTTCCATCGGTTGTATAGGCAGCATCTGCACGTAGTTCAAAGCTGCCGGAGAGTGCATCTTTATCCGGGATTACATTCCAGCTTACTTCCACTGATTCGCCAGGATCGACAGTTGCAAATGTTACCTGTCCATCCGCTTCTGCTGTCCATTTATCCGGCACTTTCAAATTAAGTGTCACATCTTTTTCGATTTTTTCACTATAATTGGTGAATGTTGTTGTAACGGTTGATGACTTGCCTGGTTTCATCTTTTCGTCTGCCTTTATACGAACATTCGCATTGCCCTCAACCCAATCTTTGTTAAAACGAGCAAGTGTGATCTTGCTTCCCGCAGGTTTTTCATATAGTGTATAGATTGTTTTATCCGGGCCGACGCCCACATCCGAATAGCCAGTTTGGCCAGCATAAATCTCTCTCGATTCATACCACGTTTTTCCGTCATCATCACTCATCCGGATGGTCATGTTCGTTCTGCTCGATTTATTTGCTGTATTGGTAAATAAGATCGTGTCCGCATCATAGCGCGCCAGGCTTGCTGCGTTCACTGGTCCGATCAGCTTTTTGTCGGAAATCGGTGTCGTCCATGGATCTTCCAAACCTGGCGTTGTAGATACTGCCCGATAGTCACTGCCAGGGTTGCGCATATTTGTCATTAATCCGCCATCAGAAAGTTCCACCATCATGTTTTCATGTATCCTGGAGTACCCAGGCGGGTTTGGCACAAGTGGCCCTGCTTTCCATGTCGCGCCGCCGTCCTGACTGTAGATATAGGATACCGTACTGTTATGCCATCCGGCTGTTGTTATATAGATAGGAACAACGAGCGCTCCGTTGGACATCTGAAAGCCGTGCCCCGGTCCCATGCCTGCGCCTGACAAATCCTCGAAATAGTCCGGGCTTTCCGGGTTTGTATATGCACCCAGCACATCCGTTATGTCGCGTTTTTTGCCCCATGTCGCGCCATTATCCGTACTCGTACGTATAAAATACTTTGGATTATCCCACTCCCAGCGGCTCCAAAGCAAATGCACCGTACTGCCAGTATTTTCGGCAAGCAGCATCGGATTCATTTCTGCGTTATCGTTTTTGACACCAGGTGCTAAAATCTTTTGCTCAGAAAAAGTCTTCCCGCCATCCGTACTGCGTTTGAGAACCAAATCCGTCGGTGTCTGGTCACCGCCAGTCCGTGCTTCGACAACTGCAAGAACGGTACCATTTGAAGTAACTGAGATACTCGGAATGCGGTATTGTGCATATCCTTTGCCATCGTTAATATTGAACAATTCTTTTTCGTCAAAAAAACCATTTGTGTTTTCCGGCGTTTCGCTTAATGCTTTAACTTCTTCTGCTGTAAGCGTCTTGTCGTAGAGCTGCACCTTATCAAGCTCGCCCTTGAAATACCATTGGTTCCCGGTATTGTCGACGTTTTTGCCAATCCACGCCCCGTCTAGTCCGCTTACATTGTTAAAAAAGGCGGTGGAATCACTCGCTGCCATCTGACTGCCGTCAACGTAAATTTTGGTACCTTCACTGCCAACGGTTAAAACCGCCGTGTGCCAGTTCCCATCATTATACGAACCGGATGCACTAAGCTTTGTAGCATACGAACCATTCTCCCGGTTTTCCGTATAAATCGTCCCGCCGTTCATCGTAAACGATAGATTGCTAGAAGGGTCATTGGTATCTGATGCACTGAAAAACGTCTTTGCTATCTTTGTGCTCGTCGATTTAAACTTGACCAGAATCGAACCCTGCCTCAGTTCCCTCACCTTTGCCAAATCTTCTGTTTTGTTGATGGCATCACTTGCCCCGTTAAAATCCTGTTTCACTTCATAATCCAAAATAGAATCAACAGAAGCATAGACTGGTTGAGCAGAAATTATTGCTGCAGCCAGTATAATCAGGAAAAAGAACATTCCTATAATCCGCTTCCTGAACATATTCTCACCTTCTTTGCCATGATTTTGCACATGCGGCATAGCACAGGCCAGGAGCTCGCCCCTGACCCAGCCTCTTCCGGCTTATTGCCACTTCCCAAGCAAATAATCCGTATCTGCCATTAACACTTGATAGGCTTCACTTGATATTGTTTCCTGTCCTTTTAGTTGTTCGAGGATTTGCTGCAATCCGTTTAAATGTTTAGTGACTTTTTCTGTTTCATTCTTTTCTATAAATAGGTCAATTGTTGTCATTTGATGTTTCAACAGGCGTACGTCATGATCATTTGTAAAGGCACCATCCTTATCATAACGCTCAACGAGTGTCTTCATCGCCTCAGTACTGGTCGTTATATTTACACGATACGTCTTTTCCGTTGTATTGCCTGCTTTGTCTTTAGCGGTTACAACGAATTGATGCTCGCCTGGTTTTCCGGCTAAGCTCAACTCTGAATCTTGTTCGTATGCATCTCCGTCAAAGGTTGCGGATGTTTTAGCAATACCACTGTCTTCATCTGTCGCCTCCCAACTAAATTTGACAATTTCGGTATCGGATAACGTCGTTTCATCATCAAGTGGTTCACCATTGATCATTGCCGTTACTTCAGGCTTTGTTTGATCAACATCTGCCATAAATTTGGCATCTGCCCAGTCTGCATGGTCATTTCCATTATTGTCGCCGCCATCAGTAACAACGAGTTTCAGTTTCTCTTTACCGGAAATGTCCACATTGACCTTTTTAGCAGGTGTGTCGCGGTCCATCACACCACTTTCAAACAACTTTTCCCCGTCCGCAAAAACCTGAAAATTAACCGTTCCTGTCGAGTTAGCCTCCTGATCAAGACCAACGTAAGCATGAAATGTTTCATAGCCCTTTCCGGCGATATCATACGTTATTTCTGAATGGGCATGGGTACCGATTCCTTTTTCGTAAGTGATAGGTTCATTTTCACCTGACAATGTCAGCTGATTTCCTTCAACACTTGCATCACGGTGAATGGTTCCCCAGCCAGTACTTGCGTTTTCCCAGTCCAGATCGCTCAAGTATAATTCATCAACAACTTCAAATTGGACGATATATTCAGCAGATAATAAGCCATCTGCACTAGTCACTTTCACAACCGCTTTACCTGGCAGCGACTCTGCCTGGGTAATCTCTACGTCAGCATTGTCACCGATCGGGGTTACGTCTATCTCAGGTAATCCATCTTTTGTGCCCTTCAAGTATTTCTTTGTATATGTTTTCTTGGCAGCATTAAAGTTCTCCAGTGGTTCTCCATCAATGCTGATGTTTTTCAGCAATTCATCGGTAACCACCCGCTTGCTAAGTTCCATCGGTGATTCTTCTGCTGAAATCGGGCTCAGACGATAACTGGACGTGTAGGACTTTTCAGCTTGCATCGTAAATTCCGGATGCGGGCGAGCTCCCCAGCTATTGTCACCGCCAAGACCCATCTGATGATAATTTAAATTGACATGGATGTCATCTTTTTTATCCAATTCATATGGATGTGCAGCTTCCTCCAGATCCTTTTCCGTGTAATGAAGTGCATTGAATTCCATCAGCGGCAGTCCTGTTGCCATAAGACCTGTTCCATCTTCATTGGTAAATGTTACCCAACGCACGTCTGTTTTATTTCCTGTTTCCTGTGGTATCGCATACGGGAAAAATTCATCGTCAACAGTGCTATCATAAACACCAACAGGATAACCTGTCTTACGATCCCAATAGTTGCTCTCCGGCCCGCGGCCATACCAGTTAATCTGCTCAAATTCTTCAGGCAGCGTCAATTCCATTCCGACTGCAGGGATTTCCGGAAGGTTTTCCCCTGGTTCGAGCGTATTTTTGACCGCTACTTCCCCTGTCCCATATATGGTGTAGACAGTCTTGTAGTTGGATTCTGTTTCCGTCGGCAATGTGCCTGTCACCTTAACCTGCACTGCATTTTCACCATAATTTGTGAGCTTTACATCGGTAACTGTTCTGTTTTCACCGGCATCACGCCATGTGCCTGTACGTGATGGCATGCCGTTTCCGACATCGTTTTCATTCGGTGCTCGCCAGTAATCAGGCTGTGGACCGCTTTTGAGCAATTCTTTTCCTTCATGTGTGAATGAATCAATCGTACCTTTTGTTTTATCAAACTTCAGCTTGAAATCACTGCCGTCAATTGCGATAGTAGAATCATTGTTATCAACAGCGACTTTCGGCATATCGCCAATTGCCTCGGGCTGTTTTTCCGGAACATCAAACGGCACCTTGAACTGCTGTGCTGAAATTTCATAGCCTTTGGATGCCCAGCTTGTATCTCCTTTCAGTTTAAAACTGAGATTCAAATAATACTCAGCCCCCGCCTGTAAGGATGGCTTATCAATTGGCAATTCGATTTCCTCTGTCGTCAGTGGTGCCACATCAAGATTGTCGAGTGCACCTTCCTGAATCACCTCACCATCTTGTTTCAATTCCCATTTGGCATCATACTGACTTAAGTTGGTGAATAGGTATTCGTTTTTCAGTTTGATAACGCCATTTTTGACATCCTTATCATGTACCTCGATATTCTGGTAAACCTTTTTTACTTCCTTCAGTTCTGGCTGGACTGTCCTATCTGCTGACACAAGCCCATTAGCAAGGAAATTGCCGTCATTCGGCTCATCTCCCCAGTCACCACCATAGGCAAAATAAGACTCGTCTTCATTGCCCGGCACTGGCTCCAGTAAGTTCTGGTCGACCCAGTCCCAGATAAAGCCTCCCTGCAAATTGTCATAACTGTCAATAACATCCCAGTACTGATACAAATTGCCGACACTGTTTCCCATCGCATGCGCATATTCAATCAGTAAAAATGGTTTTTCCTTGCCGGATTTTCCGTAATCTTCTACATAAGAAACGGCCGGATACATCACGCTCTCGACATCAGACCAGCGTGTATCACCTTCGTAATGGACAATTCTGGTCGGGTCCATTTCGCGGGCTAAATCCGCCATCTCTTGAAAGGTTGTCCCGCTTCCGGCTTCATTTCCCAGCGACCAAGCCATTATCGACGGGTGATTTTTATCCCGCTCAATCATACTGCGCAATCGATCTTTTGAGGCAGGAAGCCACTGCGGATCACTGGCCGGGAGCTCGAAGCGCTTTCCATGTGATTCAAGATTTGCTTCGTCCATCACATATAGCCCATATTCATCGGCTAATTCATAAAATTCCGTTTGATTCGGATAATGCGATGTGCGTACGGCATTAATGTTATGCTTTTTCATTAGCTTAATATCTTCAATCATTCGCTCTCTGGAAACCGTCCGCCCGTCTTTGGGGTCAATCTCATGGCGATTCACCCCTTTTAAGGTAATCGGTTTTCCGTTCAGTTTCATCTGACCTTCTTCCACCTCAAATTCGCGAAAACCTACTCTGGTACTCGTCGTTTCGATGGTTTTACCATTTTGGTCTTTTAGTACGGCAACCAATGTATACAAATTCGGGTGCTCAGCAGACCACTTTTTCGGATTTTCTATAAGCTTGTCCTTCTTAATCGACACCTGGTTCTTCCCGTCAAAAGCAACATCACCTTTTATCGGCGACTGCAGCACGCTGTTGCTATCTTGATCGTATAAATCCAACTCAACGGTCTGGCCGTTTACTTGCTTATCACTGTACTTGCTTACATCAACATTCACATTCAGTGTTGCATCTTCAAAGCTGTCATCAAGATCTGTCGTTACACTGAGATCGCGCATATGTGTATCAGGTGTGGAATACAGGTACACATCACGGAAAATACCGCTCAGCCGTACCATATCCTGATCTTCTAACCAGCTTCCATCTGACCAGCGATACACTTCCACTGAAATAGTGTTTTTCCCATCACGCTTGATATAGTCCGATATGTCGAATTCTGCAGGTGTAAAGCTGTCTTCACTATAACCAACTTTTTCGCCATTCACCCAGAGGTAAAATGCCGACTCAACTCCTTGAAATGAAACGTAAACCGGATCGCCATTCCAATCTTTCGGGACGGTGAATTCCTTTTTGTATGAACCGACTGGGTTATGCTTGGTCGGGGCTTTCGGCGGTTCCGGATTCTCCACTCCTGTCCATGGATATGTCACGTTGGTATAGATTGGATGACCATAGCCTTTCAGCTGCCAGCTTGACGGTACCTCAATCGTGTCCCAGCCTGAAACATCATACCCCTCTTGGTAAAAATCTTTCGGACGCTGCTCTGGGTTTTTTGCCCAGTTGAATTGCCATTCACCGTTGAGTGTCTTGTAAAAAGGTGATTGACTTTGATCATCTTTTAAGGCCGCTTCGATATTTTTGTAATGCGAAATCGAAGCATGTGCATCCTCGCGGTTCACTTCATACGTCTCCGGATTGTTATTCCATTCCGGATAATCCGCATTAGCTGCAGCATGTGCTCCTCCAGGATATGTGCAGCCCAACACCATAGCAATCAATGCACTGGTGCCCAACACTTTCTTAAACATCCGCATTCACCTTTCTTTAATAATTTTTATATTAATAGAAGATACACTGAAAAACGTGCCTTCTATTAAATAACTTGATGCGATTGGGAAATGACTTTTTCTTTTAATTTTATTTGTAAACGTTTTCGACAAAAGCATATTATGTCCAGAGTACAATTGTTTAACAGGCTTCACAATGTAAATATTGTCTTTTCTTTTAGAAATATTGCGCATTTATTATAATATTTTGATTATTATGTTAAAATTGAGTTGAATGATCTATTGACATCATATACAAAATTTCTATTAAGGTGATTATCACCTATTTCATTTTGACTAGATTCATAGCCTCATCGTAAATTGACTCCACCACACTCTTCCAGACTCAACTGCGGATGATACTCGAGAAGAAAAAATTGTTAAACATCTGAATAACTTGAAGGAATTAATTAACTATCAGAAGGAAAATAAACTGATTTCTGAAAGGGCTTATAAGTACCTTAGGGTTAATGCCGATTACTTGATAGAAAAGTGGCAGAAAAGTTTTTAAAGATATGAAAGATTAAATTCCTGTTACAAACAAAAGGTCTGTAACAGGAATTTTTATAAAACGGAGATTGACAGATATCCGAAATCACTGTATTGATTTTGCTGGTCTTCCAGTAATTAATGATTTCCCGTCCGTATAACCTTCATCTCTTCCGGTCAATTCTCTGATAAGCTGTTCTCTTCTTGTACGCAAACGATCTTGATATGCCATTGCCCCAGCAAGATTTCGTTTTTCATCCGGATCCTCCAGCAAGTCGAAAAATTGCTCCTCGTCTGTCTGCGAAAACCAAATATATTTTTCATTTCCATCCGTAATATAATGATAGGATGCCTCGCCAAATTCATGCTCCCCATGGATATAATCGCGCCATGACTGATTGGTTTCACCCTTGCACAATGGAATGACACTTTTTCCATCGACCGTATCAGGTATGCTGACACCGGCTGCATCGAGCAGCGTCGGCATGATATCGCGCATTTCAACGACGTTATCAACAACTGAATTCTTTTTCAAATTAAGGTTGTTGCCAGCATCAGCCAGAATAAATGGCACCTTCGCACTTCCTTCATACGGCAGCGATTTGCGATATAAATGATGATCTCCGAGCAGCTCACCATGATCCGAGGCAAATAATATAACGGTATCTTGATAGACACCATATTCCTGCATCGCTTGCAAAAAACGTCCGATTTGGTGATCGATATGAGTGATTAAAGCATAATAAGCTGCCTGTGCACGATGAAATCGTTGACTTGGCACCAACCCTTTTGATGTGGCGGGATTCAATCCGGATTTTGTCTCATCGTCCGTGACAGCCCAGTCACCCACCGGCGGCTTGGGCAACTCCATGTTCTTGTACATATCATAAAATGCCTGTGGCGGGTCCAAAGGCGGATGCGGCCGGACATACGACAGTTTCAAGAAAAACGGCTTGGATGGATCGCGACGGCGCAGGAAGTCAATGGATTGAGTGGTTGCCCAATTCGTTGGGTGCAACGACTCTGGCAGATTCCAGGGTCTCGTAACCGTCGAAGCATTACAATCAAGACCGAGGTCCAGAAAGTCCACATCAGCACCTTGTTTCTCGCGCAGCCAATTCAGGTAATCATCGGTGTGCTCCTGAGACTCCATTGTTGTCGTATGATGTTTAAACCGATTGTAATGCATGTAACCATCATGCAAAACAACATTATGAAAGCCGCATAAGTTCCGTGTCGGATAAACATGCATTTTCCCAACGCATTGTGTATGATAGCCGGCATTGGCAAATTCACCAGCAATTGTATGATCATACGTCCATGGCACCTTTTCCTGATAACCGGTGCGACCGGTGGAAACCTGGGACATGCCGGTCATAACAGAAGCCCTCGCCGGAACGCAGGACGGTGTGGCAGAATATGCATTCTGAAACAGCGCACCGTCTCGTGCTAACTGGTCCAGATTAGGTGTATCCACAACTGGATGGTTTAATGTGCTTAAGCAATCCCATCGCATTTGATCAACCATAATCAATAGAACATTTGGTTTCATTTGGAATCTCTCCATTATAAATTATAGGCTCAAGCGCCCGTTTCAACTTTCCAATACTCTCCGGCCAGCCCCGACAATTCCCTGTTCGTTGCCCATATGGCTTATTTCCATGTTATTCAATATGTGTTTTTGTTCATCGATAAGCCATTCATCCAACTTCTCCTTCACTTTCGCAAGCAAATTGGGGTTATTGAAAATCACACTGCCACCAAACACCATTTTGTGCGGATCCAACAGACTATTGAAAGCATACACGCCTTGTGCCAGAGCGGAAGCCATATCATCAATAAGTGATTGCGCTGTTGAATCACCGTTGTAATATGCATCAAATACCTGCTTAGCTGTCATGTCCGTTCTTCCATACAGTTTATTTGCGTACTTTGCAAGGGCAGGACCGGATGCTGCGTGCTCAAGTCGCACCAGCGGCTTATCCGTATACGGAGCATGTACCGGTATCAACCCTGCTTCTCCGGCAAAACCGGAGCCCCGGATAAATTCACCATCCTGAATAATCGCACTCGAAATGCCGGTGCTGACAGTCGTATAAACGAACAATTTATCCTGTTCGAGATGGGCTTCTTTCCATTCGGCAAAAGCAGCCATATACACGTCATTATCGATAACGACCCGATCTATCCCAAATGCCTTTCGCAGACGGTCTGCTAAAGGAAAATTGCTCCACGGAAGGTTATTCTGAAAAATCGCAATGCCGTGTTTCCGATCGCTTTTTCCCGGGACTCCGGCACCGATGCCATAAATATCATGCATTGGGATACTGGAATGATCCAAAAGCTGCTCAATACATGCTTCAACTTGTGAAAACATACGCTCTCTGTCAGATGGATCACTATTGACAACCTCCCGCTGAATAACATCACCGTTCTGATTGACAATGCCGCTGGCGATTTTTGTACCTCCAATATCCAAACCGATGGCACACTTCATTAATCCTCTCTCCTTCTGAATGTACATTGTCTTTTAGTTACATTTTTGTTCAGCATTGTTTAATTTTATCACTCACACAAATTTTCGATTGTAGTTCCAAAGCAAAAACAGCAATCCGGCAAGACCGATTAATTGCAAGAGCAAATACATTTTGCCGACAGTCCGTTGTCCAAAAATAATCAAAAACATGCAAAAGAGAAAGAATACGATCTTCAATACACGGAATACATTATCTTTCATTCCGTATCTCCTCCCATATAAATTCACTTGGCTCAAGGGTCATCCTGTGCACTGCGCCATTGCCATCATAAACATCCGTTTCCTGACGGCGGTTTGAATTGTTCATAATCGCATACTTTCCTATCTCCGGATATGCATGGACTTCACAGTGTATGTTTGAAGCATGCCACTTTTTAAAATCTTTTTCCTTGCCTGCTGCATGAAACATAGCGCGCATTAACAGGCGCGTGTTCTCATGGCTGTATGGCAGACCTGCCATGTAAACGCCTCTTCCCTTACCGAAAGGGTTACTGGACAAATGAATACTTCCATCGTTGTATTCAATAATGTCGGTAGCTTCACTTAGCGCATAGACATATTTGCTTCCCTCACCAAAATCATATGTGTTCAAGTCTTCTGCCATATAATGATGATCTGTCGTTTCGGTGAAATACTTATTCGTTGATAAGCTATATCCTAATTCTTTGTCAACACCGAGCACGTTGGCTAATTGGAAATAACGTCCTTGATGATGAATAGCAGACGGTTCGCCAATCCCGATAAAACCGCCGCCATTGTAGACCCATTCCCTTATAACAGCCACCAGTTCTTTATCTTTCCACTTGTCGCCGCCGGAAAAAGCGGTCCCAGCATCACCTGCATTGATGATGACATCAACATCGTCCGGAACACCATTTTCGATCACATCAGCAAAACTGATAAAAGCGACATCAGCAGCCGCTCCACTCAGAGCTTCCACAATGCCATAATAAGAATATGTCTGTTTATATGGTTTGCCATGCGCCACAATATGTGTCTGCCAGCTTCGAAGTTTCCCCCAGGCATTCAAAATGGCAACCTTGATGCCCGTATAAGGTTTCGTATCTTTGATATGATCGTATATTTCACGAAATTCATCCGTGACCTTTTCGACATAATCAATAAATTCCGGGAACTTGTAGGGCAAACTTGGGTAACCGCCATACCCTATCCGGTCCAGCGGTTTACGCATCAGCGCTCTTCTGGCCGTCAGCCAATTCTCATTCGCTTCGATGACCGGATCATTCCCTTCATAAAATGTATCAGGGAAGAAATATGGCAAAAAGCGCCCTTCCGTATAGTTGACATCCGGGATATCTGCAATCAGACGCAGTGTTGTTCCATCACCGACACTCCCGACCACTGCATCCATACCCGTTTCCTTAAAATACTTGCCATATGGTTCGGTGCCTATCCAGTTGTCGCCCAGAAACATCATTGCTTCCTTATCACTTTCGTGCACCATATCCACCAGCTGTTTTACCTCCCTGGCGACAAACTGCTGGATAAAATCGATGTAATCCAAATACGCTCTGGACGGAACCCGGAACGCTGTATTGTAATAACCTTGGTCAACAATATCTTCTGGACGGAGCTGATAGCCTTTTTCTTTTTCAAAAGCTTCCAGTGCTGCGACAGACACACTTGCTCCATACCCGAACCAGTCCACAAATTTTTCTTTACCAAGATTGTTGAAAATCAACGTAAAATGGTAGAAAAACGTTGTAAAACGGACGACATCGGTATCCGGGTTTTCTTTCAGCCAGTTTTGTAAATAGTCTTTTATAAACTGATTTGAATGCGGCTGACGTGCATCAAATGGAATGTCGTGCGGTTTGTCTCCCCAGTCATTCGTGATGTGATTATACATTTGAGTCGGATCCCATTTCATATAGGCCAAAAACGATACCGTATATTCGTGCCAAGGTGCTGCATCGTGAATCAGAAGCCGGTCATGATGCTGATCAAGTTCCCAATCGGTAGGATCAACAACATCACCGGTTGTTCTATTGATGACCTCCCACCATTTTTTGGGATCATGCCGATAGTCAGGCTCGATCTGTTCAGTAAAATACCCATGGAGAAAATCAATCTCAAGTTTTCGATCGACCGCAGTATTAAATTTAGACATGAGATATAACTGCTGCATTTCTTCCGGATGCTGTTCTGCAAAATCGTTGCGTCCGCGCGCAACAAAATAAGTTGTATATATTTTGGCATCAAGCTGCTTCATTTCCGCTTCCATTTTTGTTCCGTCACTGTCACGAAGAGCGTCTGCCCCCCAACGTTCCATCAATTCCTTTGTTTCATGTAAAAAGTTTTCTTCAATTGGCAGGGTTACCCTTCCTGTTGTTTTCATCATCTCAGTCACCTATCCTTTCACTCCACCTACAGTCATTCCTTCAGTTAAACGCTTTTGAACAATCATATATAAGATTAAAGTCGGCAGCATGACAATCACCATGCCTGCATACATCGGCCCGTAATTGACCGCTGCACGTTCGGCCGCCATAAGGTTCAGGAGTCCGACCGGCAGGGTTTTATTCTCACCGGGCATTATCGTAAGAGCCAGAATATACTCATTCCAAAACAATAAAAAGTTAAACAGAATAACAATAATGATGCTTGGTTTAGCCATCGGAAGCATTACCGAAAACATCGTACGGAAATAGCCGGCACCATCGATGCTTGCCGCCTCTTCAAAATCGGATGGCAATGTCTCAAAATAACTTGAGAGTAGAAAAATGGTAAACGGAAGCGCGGTTGAGGCATAAATCAGCGCCAGCATAACCCGGTTGTTCAAAAAGAAATCTTCGCCAAGCAGTGCCCTTAATTGTGTATCCCATCCAAGCAAAAGCAGAAAGATGGGTACAGCAATATAACTAACGTTTATGAACAAACCCGCTTTGACGAACGAATTCAAAAGACCGCTGGCAAAAAATTTAAATCGTGACAGCACATACGCTGCGGGCAATGCGATGACCAGCAAAAACAACAGTGCAAGTGCAGTCACCATCACAGAATTCAGCAGATATTGCCCCATATTCGCTTCAACAAAGGCTTCAACAAAGTTTTGAATGTAAACCCCATCCGGCAGCGCCCAGGGACTGCCATAAAATTCACTGTTTTCCTTAATGGAAGCCATAAACACCCAGGCAACCGGAATAATAATGGAAATAGCCAGCCCTGCCAGTGCCACATAGATAAATAGTTTAAAAAGTTTGTCCGTACTGATTCGTTTCGTTTTTTCCATAGATTACTCCCCCTTAATACTCCAGCACATCGCGTTTGGTGATACGGCTAATAACGGCTGCAAGGAAAAACGAAAAGCTAAACACAATAACTCCGATAGCCATTCCATACCCGTATGTCGAGTTACCGTAAGCCTGTGAATACATATAAGAGAGAAAAACCTCCGTCGAACCACCCGGGCCGCCGCCAGTCATAGCCTTGACCAGCAAAAAGCTGAGATTGATTGTACTAATGATGTAAAACGCCAGCGTTGTGCGGATATTATTCCATATCAGCGGAAGTGTAATGGAAGTAAATTGCTTAATTTTGCCTGCTCCCTCTAGCGCAGCTGCCTCATAGAAGCTGGCAGGTACGCTCGCCATACTGGACATGTACATGACCATGTAATAGCCGATTGCCTGCCAGACAAGCGCTCCTGCGATACTATAGATGACTATATCGTGATTGCCCAGCCACATCTGCTCCAGGTTTTCCAGGCTTAAAATACCAAAAACACTGTTCAATAAGCCTTCTTCAGGGTCATAAACTGCAGAAAATATTCCGGCGATAACAACGATTGAAAGGATATTGGGAATGTAAAACACAATGCGGAAAAAATTATTTCCAACAACATTTTCCCTTGTTAAAATCGCTGCAAAGAAGATAGCAAAGAACAATGTAATAATGGCAACCAGAACAATAAGCAAAATGGAATTCTGAAACGACTGAATAAAGTCCATGTCGTTCCATAAAATTTTAAAATTATCGAATC
Organism: Lentibacillus sp.; assembly: GCF_035301675.1. Lineage (NCBI taxonomy): Bacteria > Bacillati > Bacillota > Bacilli > Caryophanales > Bacillaceae > Lentibacillus > Lentibacillus sp. The sequence goes on from NZ_DATGTT010000025.1 coordinate 19,696, forward strand.
CTACAAACTGTTTAGAACCGGAAAGTCCCCCCCAGCGATAGAGAGACATTCGGAACACTTCAACTGTTGGCACAACCATAAACACGGTAAACAAAATAATTGCAGGTGATATACATATAAAAATGAATAAAGCCCTGGACTTCTTTTTGCTCAACTCGCTCACCTCTCCAAGAAGAAAAATCCGTCTGGCTGATCATAACCCGACAAACAAAACGGCGAGCCGTTTGAGGAGACTCGCTGTTTTGTTTTTCTGAACCTGCTGCTATTTCATTTCAGGTCTTAATTTGTCACTTACTTTCTGTAATTCTTTTTGCCACTCACTGACTGACATTTCACCGCTTATAACGCTGTCAATGTTTTCGTACAGCGTTTCATTTATATTGGCTCCCGGAACTGGATTGGTTGATGCAAACGTCCCCATTGCCGGCAAAACACCTTTGTCATAAATACTGTAAAACTTCTTCTTTTGACCTTCCAGCTTATCTGTCATTCCCTTAATTGGCTGCACCGCCCCAGCTTCCAGGAAGGTATCGGCCGCTTCATCTGAATACATGTAAGCAAGGAACTCTTTTGCGGCTTCTTTATTCTCAGCCTGTGATGGAATCCACATCTGCTCGAAGAAAGTGAACGCATACCGATCACCATCACCACCCTCAAATGCAGGAACGGCTGTCATACCCCATTCAAAATTGTCAGCTCGCGGTGCATCCTCCATTTCTCCGACGACCCAAGTACCGTTTGGCATGAATAACGCTTCATTATCCAAAATCAATTGCTGATTTTTAGTGAAGTCTTTTGGATTGGCATTAGCCACCGTATTTGGATGCGTATAGTTGCCCAATTTCTTAATCGTATTTAAAACACGTTCTGCTTCCTTTGTTTCCCATATACCCTCTTCGTAAGTCATAACTTTTTGGAAAAAGTCCGGACCACCGGAAGCAAACAACATCGAACTTGCCAGCGTGTCAAAGTAACCGGCGATTGGATAAGTGAATAATGAAAGATTCTCATCCGCAGCTTTATCACCTAAAGACCACATATCATTCCAGGTTTCAGGAACATCCCAACCTTTTTCTTCCATCAGGCTGGCATTATAGAATAAACCTGATGGGCTGTAGAACATAGGTGCCAGATACATTTCGCCGTCGCCATAAGGATTGGTAGCCAACGTATCGGTAAAGCCATCAAGCATTTTTTCTTTGACAGTGACTTCTTCTCCGGGCACTTGCATATCAAGTACATCCGAAATATTCTCCAGGCCATCTTCTTTAATCATAGTCTCTGTTAATCCTGCTTCACGACCGGTCGCCAGAAGCAGAACGTCCGGATAATCTCCTGCCTGCATATTCGGCCTGATGACCTCTTCAAGATTCTTTTCAATTGTTAAATCTATCGTGACATTTTCGTGTGAGGCTTCATAATCGTCAATAATACTCTGCCACATCTCACTGCCATAAGCTGATTCCAGTGCAGCCAGCTGCAATGTGACTTCCTCATTCCCGCTTGCGTCCGATCCATCAGCCTCACCTGCAGAATTGCTGTTACATGCAACAAGTCCGACTGTCAACAGCACAATGAATCCAATCAACAATAATTGCTTCCATTTCATATTGGCTGTCCCCCTCCGAGATTATTGAATACATACCTAATTGTACATTGGTATGAAGCGCTTTCACAATAAAGATATTGTTGATAGTTTTAGAAATCTTGCTTTTTTATATTAAAACTAAACCGGAGAATGCCGTATCGGTTTACTAAAAATTTTTTAAAGCCTGAATTCCAGTCTGTATATCTTTACTTTGTAATTTTGACCTTTAGAAATGTTGCTTTTTTGTTCTTAAACCGATAAAATAATTTCAAAACAATTCAAATAGATTGGGGGAGGGTAGGCTTTGTCTTACGAGTTATATAAAATGAACAGCAAATCCGCAGAAAGAATGCCTTTCAAGCTTTTGTACGTTACCCATTCCGAATATGATAAAGGCTGGCACAGCACATCACATTCGCATCATTTTACGGAACTGTTTTACATTGTGAAAGGGAAAGGTGCCTTCGTTTTACCGGGGCATGACCTGCCAGTCGAAGAGAACGATCTGGTCATCATCAACCCGCACATCGAACATACGGAGCGTTCCAATGAACAGGATTCATTGGAATATATCGCTCTGGGTATAGAAGGTCTATCCTTTTGGCTTCCTGAAAAAAATGAGGAAACAACCGGTTTGTTTACATACCAGGGCGAACAAAGCGATATTCTATTTTACCTTAATAAATTGCTGGATGAAGTGCAGCTCAACGGGGTGGAATATGAAGTTATTTGTCATAATATCATTGAAATCCTGATTGTGAAATTATGGCGTGAGAGGAAGTTCACGATAGAGAAAACGAATACAAAAAACCTGCACAAAACAACCGCCTTTATAAAACACTATATCAATCAAAATTACCGCAATACTATCACCCTCGATGTACTGGCAAATGCGGGGCATATTAATAAATATTATTTGGCGCATACGTTTAAAAAAGAAATGGGGATATCACCCATAGACTATTTAAACTTTATTCGTATCAAGGAAGCAAAAACACTTCTGGAAACAACGGATTACTCGGTAGCGGAGATTTCAGAAATCAATGGTTTTTCATCCCATTCTTTCTTTTCACAAGCCTTTAAAAGAGAGACAGCCATGACGCCTACAGGCTATCGGACACATTTTCGTCAAAAAGGAAAGAAACAAACCGAGACGTCTCGATTAATAACACAAAATGATCAAGGGTGACCTACCGCTTGCCTGACCAGAGACATCGGATCTCTTAAACATCTCGCACACAACGAAAACCCAAATTCCCGGTTGAACTGTCCATTGTATTGGAGCTTCTTGCAGCCACCCGGTAGCGTTACAATAGGGATAATGGCATAAGTACGATCCGCCGCACATGGCTTTGGGGGTTTGCGGTCCGACTTTGGGTGCTAAATTCATAGATTTATCAAACCAGTCGGAACACCATTCCCACAAGTTCCCGGACATATTATACAACCCGTATCCATTATCCGGAAATGATGTTGCAGGCCTCTTCTGTGTTCATCCGGGGAAAACCGCCCTGCCATATATTACAGTAATGCTGTCCAATTGGGTTTGGGTGCAATTCATCGCCCAAGGGATACCTTTTCTGTTCAAGCCCGCCTCTTGGTACAAGAATTTCTGCCAGTACCGGACCCAATTTCACCATCCAAGGCCTTAATAACGGTTTATGTTATTGTGCGGTTATTCCACCATCCACCGGTAAATTCACACCTGTGACATAAGCCGACTTATTGGAACATAACCAAACAGCCGCATTTGCTTGATCTTCTGGTGTGCCCATTCGTCCAATGGGGATGGACTGCTCATAAGCTTTCGCCTGTTCTGACGCTTCTTCAGACCAATTTTCAACACTCGCTGTCCGTGTCATTCCAGGACAGATAGAATTCACACGGATACCTTTTTTGCCACATTCGAGAGCAACTGTTTTCGTTAGTCCGTTCACGCCCCATTTTGATGATGTATACGCGGCAAGCCCCGGTGTTCCAGCCAATCCACCGGTAGATGCTGTGTTTACAATGGCTCCTTTTCCCGACTTGGCCATCGCCCGAATTTCATGTTTCAGGCAATAAAACATCCCATCAAGATTGATGCCCATGGCTTGTCTCCAATCTTCTGTTTTTGTTTCCGTAACAGGAGCAGTTGGCGCGCCAACCCCAGCGTTGTTATGGGCCCAATCAAGCCTGCCATAAGTTTTCATTGTCATATCAATGAGGCTTTCCACTTCGGCTTCATCAGCGACATTACATTTGATAAATGTGGCTTCACCACCAGCTTCTTTAACCAAACGCACAGTTTCCTCACCAGTCTCTTCGGAAACATCTGAAACAACAACTTTTGCACCTTCCTCAGCAAAGGCAACTGCGCTGGCTCGTCCAATTCCTGAACCTGCAGCCGTGATGATACCAACCTTACCTTCCATTAATCGTGTCATTGTAAACACCCCTTTATAAGTGTAAAATTTTCAATCCCTCTTTCCTAAACATTGCCCATTCGGCTGTCATTTTCTTTCGCGATTTGTAGATAATTGCTTATTTGGTAAATTACATTTGTTGGTATCTTTGAGTTTTAAACCCATGACACCACAAACTCCGCTTCACCTGAAAGCTCGTATTTTTCGATTCCGTGCGGCAATATAAAATGCGTGCCTTTCTTGATTTCAAACCGCTTCCCGTCCACGGCTAGGACAGCATCCCCTTTAATGACACTGACCTGTAAAAAGTCAGCTTCCATTGTCTGCTCGACACGGCCGTTCAGCACCCATTGACTTACGCCAAAATATTCGTTTTCAACGAGTTTTGTCATCGTCAAATCACCCGAAACGGCTTCTTCCTGATTCAATTCCGGAATCCGATGCGGAACGTTTGTCACCGCTGCAGCTTTTTCAAGGTGCAGTTCCCGCTGGTTGCCGTCTGCATCAGTTCGGTCGTAATCATAAACACGATAGGTTGTATCTGAGCTCTGCTGTGTTTCCAGAATGACAATGCCGGCGCCAATCGCATGGATGGTCCCGCTTGGCACATAGATAAAATCACCCGGCTCCACCTTTACACGCCGCAGCAATTCATCCCATTCACCATCAGCCATCATCTGCTCAAGGTCCTGCTTCGTCTCAGCATGATGGCCAAGAATCAGTTCTGAATCAGGATTCGCATCCAATACATACCAGCATTCCGTTTTTCCGTATGGGACACCTTCCACCTCACGGGCAAACGCATCATCCGGATGCACTTGTACCGATAAATCATCGTTCGCATCTAAAATTTTGATAAGCAGCGGATAGGCTTCGTTATTATCCGCTGATTTATTGAAAAGTTCGCCGTGGGATTCCCAGGCTTCCGCCAATGTCTGCCCCTTTAACGGTCCGTTTTCAATCACACTCGGTCCGTTCGGATGAGCTGAAATGACCCAGGCTTCCCCGGTTTGCTCTGATGGAATATCATAATGATAAACGGTTTTTAATTTATTGCCGCCCCAGATTTTTTCCTGGAAGACGGGCTGCAAAAAAATCGGTTCACTATACATTTGTGCCCCTCCTGTCAGAATTTTAACACCCAAGTATATCACTCATTATAGCAAAAATAATCGTTATGCTATAATAAGCCTATCATTTATAAGCGAGGTAACATGATGGAAAACATACCAATATACATGCTCCATGACCTGAAACATATTCCCGATTATCCGCTGCCTGACGGGTTTGAATTCAGCCCGCTGAACAGTGAGAAAGAAGGTGAACAGTGGGCCGAAATCACAACAGCAACAAGTGAATTTCCGGATAAAAACCAGGCTCTAATCAGATTCAGCACTGAACTTGCATCAGATTTAAACAAAGCGAAAAAACGCATCATTTTCCTCAAAACAACCACTGGCAGATACGCTGGCACCGCATGCGCATGGTTTGGCAAATGGAACGGGGAAACCATCGGCAGACTGCACTGGGTGGAAATTATGCCTGAATTTCAGGGCCATAAACTCGGCAGACCGCTGATTGCAGAAACCCTCAGTCTGCTCAAACAATATCATGATAAAGCCTATTTAAAAACACAGCCGCGCAGTCTGGCGGCGATCCATTTATACCTGGACTTCGGTTTCAAGCCCGCAATACACACAACTGAAGAAAAGCGTGCCTGGAATCACGTGTTCAACCAGCTCAACAGGGACTGAAGAGGGACAGTAACCCCGTCCCCTGTCCCTTACTGAATTGTATCAAGCAGTTCGTAAGCTTCTTCTTTCGTTTCGGCATTCAGCAATTGTTCACGGAATGAATCATCCATCAGCTTACGGGAGAGCATTTGCAGTATTTTCAGGTGATCATCGCCTGCTCTTTCTTCCGGTATTGCAATCATGAAGATCAATTTCGCATCGGACCCGTCGAGGCTCTTCCAGTCGATACCATCAGGGCTGATTCCAAAGACGACAGCCGGGCTCTTCACTGCAGCCGATTTCGCATGTGGAATGGCGATATTCATGCCAAGCCCGGTTGTACTTTCCTTTTCACGATCGAAAATAGCCTGTTTAACTGTTTCCTTGGAAGATATCCGACCCTTTTCATCCAGCATTTGAACAAATTCATCGACCACTTCTTCTTGTGATGAACCGGACACATCCATCGTCATCAAATCCCGGTTAAGAATATCCGTCAATTTCTTAATTACCACATCATCTGATGCTACTTGATCTGCCTCATCAACCTGAGTTCCCTCATTTATTTGTTCAGAAGCATCTGCCGTAGCATCAAATTCATCCGCTGTCACTTCCATACCTTCAGGTGTCGCAGCAGCGGGCATCACATCTTTCTTCAAAAGATTGATCATGACAGCCGTTACAATCGTACCGATAATCGCTGCAATGAAAAACATCAGCACATTATCTATCGCACCTAGAACGGCAACAATTGGTCCGCCGTGTGCCACACGGTCACCGACATTACCAAGCATGGCAATCACCGATCCGGTCATCGAACCGACCATAATACTTGGAATAACCCGGAGCGGATCCTGTGCGGCAAACGGGATCGCACCTTCTGTAATACCGAATAAACCCATCGTGAAGGACGCTTTTCCGGTTTCCTTTTCAGCCGGCTGATACTTGCGTTTGTTCAAAAATGTCGCAAGCCCCATACCCATCGGTGGAACACAAATGGCAACCGCAATCGGTCCCATGATTTCATAGTTTCCTTCAGCAATCATCGCAGAGCCAAACAGGAATGCCACCTTATTGAACGGCCCACCCATGTCGACGGCAATCATCGCGCCGAGAATCAGTGCCAGAACAATCGAACTTGCTCCTTGCATACCTTCAAGCCACGTTGTCAATGATGTAAAGATACTCGCTACAGGTGCACCAATCACGGTTATGAACAGGACACCGACAACCAGCGATGCTATGATCGGTATGAATATAATCGGCATAACCGGCTGCACGGCTTGTGGCACTTTTATCTTTTTAATGCCAAGTACAACATAGCCTGCAAGGAAACCGGCAAGAATACCGCCGATAAAACCTGCACCGGCTTCACTTCCATAAAAACTTCCAGTATTGGCAATATAACCGCCAATCATACCGGGAACCAGACCTGGACGGTCAGCTATACTGACAGCAATGAACCCGGCCAGAATCGGCACCATGAAACTGAATGACGCAGCTCCAATGTTTTCAATTTGTTTCCAGAATGAATCATCCGGGATGACAATTCCACCGTCAGTTTGCTCACCACCAAGTGCCAATGAAATGGCAATCAGCAAACCACCGACAACGATAAACGGAATCATGTATGAAACTCCATTCATCAAGTGCCGGTAGATCGGGTTTTCCTTTTCTTTGCGCTCTTTTTTAACTTGATCCGCCGACTTCAAATCAGACTGATATACCGGCACATCATCACTTTGCACCCGTTTGATCAATTGCTCCGGGTTGCGTATGCCTTCCTGAACACCGGCTACAAGCAGCTTCTTCCCGGCAAAACGTTCTTTGGAAATATCTTTATCACTGGCAATAATAATGCCATCTGCTTCGTCAATATCTTTTTCTGTGAGCTCGTTTTCTGCTCCAATCGAACCTTGTGTCTCGATTTTCATATCCACACCCATATCATCAGCTGCTTTTTGCAGATTTTCAGCAGCCATGTACGTGTGTGCGATACCGACCGGACACGCGGTCACAGCTAATAGTCGCATATCAATTTCCTCCCTTTCGAATCTATTTCCCATTATAAAGCCCTTTCATGTCGAAAAAATAATTCATTTTTACCGGAACACCGGAAAAAATGAATTATTACCCGAAAACTGTCAGAATATCAGATATGCTTTCCGCTGCGTTCAATTTTTCCACGGCCGCGGGATTTTGACTGATGGATACGATCGTCTGCATGAGCGATCTTGTCATTTCCTGATCGTCTTTGGAAATCGCCAGGAGAAACACGACGGAGACCATGTCGCTTCCCCACTGTATCGGCTCCCGCAATACTGCCACGGATACAACAGACTCCTTCACGAACTCCGGGTCAGCGTGCGGAATGGCTACTCCTCCACCGATAACCGTTGCTGATGTCCTTTCCCTTAACATCGCACTGTGGACAAACTTTTGTTCAGCAAATCCGTTTTGAACGAGATGATTTGCAAGCATTTCAACGATTTCAAACCGGTGTTCCAAACCCATTCCCAGATAGATCGCATCCGGGTCTACAAGCTGCTTAAGGATAGTCATCATCTCTTCCTCGTTTGTTCCTTCTTGTTCAAATGATTGCAGAAACTGCTCCAACCGTTCTTTATCATCGGCTTCAAGAAGCGGAGACACAACAATCACCGGAACATCGTAATCGTTAATATCTGTTGTCGAAATAATCATATCCGTATCATGTTTTTCCAAAAACGCTGGAAGCTCTGCTTTACCGATGCTCGCAAGAATTTCTATCCCCCGGTAGGACTGTTCGAGTTTCGCCTGCAGCAAATGAGACATCCCGACGCCAAGATCACAAACGATCACAGCTCGTTTAACCGGCAATCGTTCCTTTTGCATGCGTTCAATGGAGGCCTGAAAATGCAGGACAAGATAGGCCGCTTCATCTTCGGGGATGTTTAAATCATAGGCTTCATTTATCTTTTCGACAGCCAAAATCACCATACTGAACATATAGGCATATTTCTTTTTAATGTCCAAAAGCATTGGATTTTTGATTGTTAGCCCGTATCTGATGCGGTGCAGGGCTGAGATGAGATGAGTCTCGAGGCCATTTGTCAATACTTTGTCATCCTCGAACCTGATCATAGTCATGCGCTTTAGCTGTGATATCATCTGCCTGACTATATCGGCCACTGAACCATCAGCTTTTGCCGCTTGGCCGGGATGTGCAGTTCGGCAGCTTTCCAGATGCCATGTAAAATAAACATACTCATCTTCCGGAAACGACAGACTCAATGCATCTTCCAGCCGATTGAGAAGCCACGCTGTCATATGATAAGTATCCAGCTTTACACCAGTGTCATCATTTGACTTACCGAGCAAAATCGGTGAACGCTGACGGGTTCGTTTAATCATAATCAAGGCATGGATCTGCAGGCTCTCAAATTCGCCTTCCGTTAAATTAATCGGATAATGCGCCTGCAAATCACGAAGCAGTTTTCTGACCGTATTGATTTCAAATTGAGGGAATAACTGGAGAACTTGCTGCTTTTGCCGTGACTCAGAGGATATCAGCTCCGACAAATTTGCCAGCGCATTGCGTTTGTTTAATTCCTTCCCTTTCACAATGTGACCGAGACGCTGCTTTGAGACCAGCTCCAGATTATAACTTTCAAGCCAACGGGCAATTCTGTTGAGTTCACTTCTGACTGTTGTTTTGTTGGTGAAATATTCCTCAGCTAGACTGGCCAATGTCAGCGGCTTATCGCTTACAAGCAGATTATAAGCCATTTCCAATAAACGATCGTCCCCGGATAATGCTTCAATCCGGTAGACGCGATTAAACAGTTTTGCTCTATCCTCATTGCCGGCAGAAAGAGAAATACCGGAACCACGCTTTCGTCTTAATTCAGCAGAAGGATATTCCTTGAGCACTGTTTCTATCCTTTTCAAATCATTCCGTACTGTCTTCTCTGAGCAATCCAGTTCGTCTGCCAGCTCCCGGACATGTAAAAATACATCCAAATCCGTCAGTAAAAGCCGTAACAGTTCTTTTTGTCTCCGGTTCATCCAAAACACCGTCCACCGTTTCATTTGTCCTGCCTTCATCATAGCTGACATGATAACCGCAGACAATCAAATAGGACAAAAGGACGGGATTCGTTCCCTTCGAATGGCGGGAATGCTGCACGCAAACGAACAACTTCACACTTCCACAGCCAGCGCAATGGCTCCTTTCACACCCTGTTCATCATCCAGTTGAGGAGCCGTGATGAATTCGTTCATGTCGCCCATAACGACATAATCGTTCATCAGCCCGGAAACCTTTTGCCGAATAAGCGGAAACAACATCTTCTGTTTCATCACCCCGCCGCCCAGAATGATACGCTCGGGCGATAAAATCAGCGTATAACTGGCGATAGCATGTGCCAAATAATGGGCCTCGATTTCCCATACACGTTTCTCATCACCTAACAGATGACCTTTCCTGCCATGCCTTTTTTCAATAGCCGGCCCGGACGCCATGCCCTCGAGACAGTTGCCATGATACGGGCAAATGCCGGCAAATGAATCATCCGGATGCTTAGGAACGATGATATGACCCATTTCCGGATGACTTTTCCCTTGAAATGTGCAGCCATTCTGCACAAGCCCTGCCCCGATACCTGTTCCGACCGTAATGTATAAGCAGCTATTTACATCTCTGCCTGCACCGTGACGGTATTCAGCCAGACATGCCGCATTGACATCAGTGTCGATATAAACCGGCACCTGTAAATCCTCCTGCAGCCTGCCCAGCAAGTCAAAATGCTTCCAGGCCGTTTTAGGTGTATTTAAAATCGTTCCATATGTATCACTGCTTTTATCCAGATTAACCGGACCAAAGCTGCCAACACCTAGCGCCTCCAGTTTATAGTCCGAAAAAAACGCCTTTACTTCCTGCAGCGTTTCATCCGGACCCCGCGTTGATATACTTTTCTTTGCTTTTACCTCGCCGGAACGATCGCCAACCGCGCAGACAATTTTAGTGCCTCCCGCTTCGATTCCGCCTATTAACATATGCCCGCCTCCCAACAAGAAAGTCCTCTGACCAGGTGATGACAGGACTTTTCCGTATGTTACTGTCTCCTTGCCGCATAGATGACAGCTATTTCTTCACATACAGAGTAACATCTTGCCCGCAGCCATCTGTTCTACCTGGTTCCAGCAAATTTCCTGCATGTCACCTGTATGAGTGCTTTTTCTTAAATAGCTTCATAATCCATCCTATCATATTATTATTTGAAGATTAGAGTCTATTCGCAAACCTTTTTCAAATTCCAGTATGTAACAGTCATCTCCAGGTTGTTATTCGCCCGAAAGGTAACATCTCTTTCTTGCAAGTTATCAAAAGTCCGCTGACTCCTAGTTATACACTCTTTATATTGTAAAAACGGAAGCAGTCATCCTGCTCCCGTTTTTACTGTTGAGGAAGAAAATTATTTGAAGTTCCCATCTCAATCGCTTTTCCATTTCTCCAGCAGTGTTTCACTGCCTAACTGAAGAATTGCATGCACTTCCTTGGTAACATGGCCATTTTCATGCATCTGCTCTCTCTAAATCTGGACTTTGAGTGTTTTCCGAAATACCATCTATCAGACTAGCCCTGCTGACCGAACAGCAGGAAGATTTAAATCTAGTATTCATAGTCTCCTCCTTTCCTTCATTCTGCACATTCACTACCATCAATAAGATATCTAAACGTGTAAAACAGATCAATTTTTGTATATTCGGCACCGTACCACTAAACCGAAAGAATGAAACGGTTGTCATTGATTTAATGGATTTACCTGTACCAAGCCTTCATCTATTTCGATTATCAGCAACCATCTTTTTAGTCGAATCGCTCACTTCTGCCTGAAAATATGGTTCATACGCTTCAACAGGCGGTTTCCGCGTTAAATACACTGCAATTAAAACACCTATTAAAGACGCTGAGACTGCTATAACAAATGGCAGTGTAAAGCTCAAAGCCTTCGCGAGCACGTAAAAGACTGCGCCTGTAATGATCCCTGCATATGCGCCGGCCCGGTTCATTCGCTTCCAATACAAGCCCAAGAACACAACTAAAAAGAACGCAGAACCAAAACCTCCGTAAGTATAAACAAATCCCATTGCAATGAACCACGGGGGATCAATCGCAAGAACAACTGCTATCGCTGCGATTAATAGAACACTTACCCTCAGCCACCGTCTAAATCCTTTGTCCGTCACCTTTTTTGGAAAGATATTCAAATACACATCATAATAAAGTGACGTTGCACAGTGCAGCAGCATGGAGTTTGCAGTCGAAATAGCAGCGGCACATACCGCGATCAATGTAATGGCCCCAATGATCGAAGGCGTGTACTCCTGTATCAGTAATGGTACAATGTAATCGGTTGTTTTCCCTTCAGGTATACTTGGGATTAACACTTTTGCACCGAGACCGATGATGATTAAAGGCGTCATAATGAAAATGAGCAGAAATATCGTTCCCATAATCTGTAATATAGCAACTTTGATATTTTGCGGAGCGAGCATTCTTGTCACCCAATGTGGTGATGCAGGCGTCCCCAAGGAATTTGAAATAAAAATTGAAAACAATGTTCCCAGACCGAAAGTGCCCACAGGCGAAAGAAGTACACCTTCTTCAAGTTCAGGCCCTCCAACAATCGTCGGAGCAGTGGTCGTGGCAAGCGTGTCCAATATACTTGAAATCCCGCCAGTTAGCATCCAGACGACACCGCTCGCTAATATAACGCCGATCGTTATCAGAATCGTATTCAGCGTATCGGTAGCAGCAACCGACCAAAATCCGCCAACACTGGTTACCATGATAAATAATAAGAAACCGAATATAGCAATCTTATAATCAATCCCGGTTATAGTCGAAAATACAATGCCAAAACCCGACACCTGAATATTAACCAAAAGCAAATACCCAATAAACATTAAGAAACCAACGATTGCTTGCAGCGTACTCCTTTTTTGAAAAGGCTCGAATCGAAACCGGATAAATTCCGGGAATGTTCTAGCCGGGAATTCCGGCCGCCTGATTTTATAGGCAACAATCGGAATTAACGCCCCGCCAAAACACCATCCGGCAACCCAGCCGATAATGGCTGAAACGCCCGAACTGTACAAATAGCCTGGTACCCCGACAACTGAAGCCACGCTGATCCAGGTAGCTGTCGTTGTACCAATGCTTAACAGCAGCCCCATCTTATGCCCGCCGATGGCATAATCATCGATGGATTCTGCGATTTTAAGGCTTTTTATATTCGCCCACACTAGAAAAATAACGTAAAAACAAAATACGACTATGTACCAAATCATAGAACATCACCTGACCTTCTTTTTATTTATATTTGAA
>NZ_DATGTT010000026.1:0-27892 GCF_035301675.1 Lentibacillus sp.
TGCCACGTCCGGCTCCAGCGCCCAGCGACTAGCGTGACTTCCTTCACCTCCGTCCGATAAGTCAACAGCGGCTCCCTATGGTCGCCGTGTTTCCTTTATCTCCTGCGGTTCAGTCCAGTCCGTACGTCGCTAAACGGGCGCTTGCGCCTTTGTTCTTGTTGTTAAGCTGTTTTCCTAAAAACTGTTGCTTCGTGACGCCTATAGCCTATATTTTCTCTGTTTAAAGATTAGACACAAGGCAGGCTCTGATTTCATAGCCTGTAGGTAGATATATATATGCCTTTTACTGGCACAGTGGAGGAAAAGTTCCCACTGCATCATCCGGATTAGAGGCTATGAGGTGGATTTATGAGTTTTTCAGCAGGTGAACGCGTCACGCGACAATCACATAACCATGATTTATTGTTCCGTATTGCATCCGTCACCGGGGACACTGCTATCCTTCATGGTGAAGATATGCGTCTTGCAGCAGATGCGCCTTTGGATGATCTGGTGCGTGTCGGACAAAGGGATCTAAAAAGGCTGAAACAGAAGGTGAAGGAGCAGGAGGAATATTCGTACCGGCTGTTTCGGCAGGATTACCAGTTAATGAAAGATAAGCGCGAGTATCAGTCAGGCAACGGGTATCAGCACACAGCCGGTTTTTTTCAACTGCCTGCGAAAGTTCTGCATATTGATGGTGACCGTACGTATCTCAGGAAATGTACCGAATTGTATCAGAGAGTTGGTCTTGAAGTCCATGGTGTCTATGTCCATGAAAAGGAAATGCCGCAAGAAATTGGTTCGCTCGTCGACGCCATTCAGCCTAATATAATTGTAATCACAGGTCATGATGCATTTTCAGGAAATAAAGGGCTGAAAAGTGATCTTCGAGCCTACCGTCATTCAAAGTATTTTGCCGAAACTGTTGAAAATATAAGAAAAAAGAATCCCCGGCTGGATGATCTGGTGATATTTGCCGGTGCCTGTCAATCACACTTTGAGTCGCTTATCCGGGCTGGAGCGAACTTTGCAAGCTCACCCTCCCGCATTAACATTCATGCACTGGACCCGGTTTATATTGCAGCAAAAATCGCATATACACCGTTTATGGAGAAAGTGGGAGTATGGGATGCTCTCCGCAATACATTAACCGGTGAGAAGGGGATGGGAGGCGTGGAAACAAGGGGTCTTTTACGCACAGGGATGCCTTATATACCAGAGGAAAATGATTATTAATTTACCTGTTAACAGAGGAATCGGTGTCACGCCGGTTCCCGTTACATCAGACTTCAAATGCTCTGCCACTGCAGTATACATAATTTGTAAAGAATTTGCCACAATATACAGTGAAGGACGATTTTTCTTGTTGACATCTAAAAAGCTATGCTGTTATAATATAAAGTTTTACTTGACTGTTATACAAGCATATGCTACCATTGTATCTAGTGAGGTGGAGTATAGTGGCAAAAACATTAATCGAAATCAAGCAAGGTCTTGAGGGTCATGTCGGCCAACGGTTGCGTTTAAAAGCGAACGGTGGCAGGCGCAAAACAATTGAACGCTGCGGCATATTAGCAGAAACATATCCTTCTGTTTTTATCGTTGAATTGGATCAGGACGAGAATGCATTCGAACGTGTTTCATACAGCTATGCCGACGTATTGACCGAGACAGTGGAGTTGAATTTTCAGGATGGGAAAGCAATGATTGCAGAGCAGTGAACTTGGGTTTACTGCTTTTTTAGTTGATATGCCTTTTCAGTTTTAGAATGATATCCAAATAATATGCGAAAACCTCCAGTAATAAATATTTCCTTTTTTGTATATATATAACGGGTGTTTCTTTCAGCAATCTCCATAAACTATAGATGTCGTAAACACTCTTGATGGGAAAGGGGATATTCTTTCATGGCCAGACGCGGCGGAGCAATGTCAGATCAGCTGAAAGAAGAAATTGCAAAAGAGTTAGGTTTTTACGACACAATTCAGAAAGAAGGCTGGGGCGGCATCAGAGCAAAGGATGCCGGTAATATGGTGAAACGTGCAATTGAAATGGCTGAGCAAAACATGAAGTCATAAGGCAAGCCCTTACAGGGGTTTGCCTTTTTTATTCCGCATGTAAGACTTCCACATACTTAAAGGTCGCTACTGCCTTGTGAATATGATACAATTTGCTGTAGTTTTTACATTATCGGAAAATACGCAAACTCCCTCGAAAAAGTTAAGTCTCCATACAGAGTGGGTGATAGAGATGGTTTTATATGAAAGGGCGCCGGCTAAAATTAACTTATCACTAGATGTTCTGGGAAAACGCGAGGATGGATTTCATGAAGTTGAAATGATTATGACAACTGTAGATTTGGCTGACCGAATCGAGCTGTATACGCTTGAAAGGGACAGAATAGAGGTCTCCACTGACAGCCAGTATGTCCCTAACGATGAACGGAATATAGCTTATAAGGCGGCTCTTAGTTTTAAAAATAAATATCAGGTGTATCAGGGTGTCCGCATTGACATTCAAAAAAATATCCCTGTGTCAGCAGGACTCGGCGGCGGAAGCAGTGACGCTGCTGCAGTGCTGCGCGGTCTTAACCGGATGTGGTCGGTTAATGCGCCTTTGGATGAATTGGTTGAACTTGGTGCGGACCTCGGTTCTGATGTGCCTTTCTGTATTTATGGCGATACCGCGATCGGGACAGGCTATGGGGAGGAAATCCGTATACTGTCCTCACCACCGCCTTGCTATGTTGTGCTGGCGAAACCGAATATTGGAATATCCACCCGACATATTTTCCCAAAAGTTATTCTTGACACACTTTATCACCCACAGACAGATGAAGTTATTCAGTCTTTGGAAGAAAAGAATTTCGAAAAGCTGTGCAATCACATCGGTAATTCATTGGAAGGTGTGACGTTTCCTCTATATCCGGAAGTAAAGCGAATCAAAGAAAAAATGCTTCAGACTGGTGTGGACGGTGCCGTTATGAGCGGGAGCGGCCCCACTGTTGTGGGCCTTGCGAGACATTTCAGCAAAGCAAAGCGTGTTTATAACGGCTTAAGAGGTTTTTGCGATGAAGTTTACATCGTGCAGTTACTTGATCGGCGCTAAGCATTTGATTAAACACGTATATTAATGATATATTTATTTAAAACATTCGGATATTGAACTTGAGGTGGCTATATGAAACGAAGTGATCGGTTAGTATCATTAACGAACTACTTTCTGGAAAATCCTAAAGAGCATACGTCATTGCCGTACTTCAGCGATAAATACGATGCAGCCAAATCATCAATCAGTGAAGACCTGTCGATTGTTGACCGTGTGATGCAGGAAGAAGGGAACGGTCATTTACATACCCTTCCCGGAGCATCAGGGGGCGTCAGCTTTATACCTGATTTCTCCCGGGAAAAAGCCAATCAATTTATTGATGAGCTCTGCCATAATTTGGAAGATACCAGCCGCATACTTCCTGGCGGCTATTTGTATATGAGCGATATTTTAGGTGATCCAAAGATGGTGAATCAGATTGGCCGTGTGTTAGCCTCGGCTTTTTCCCATCTGGAAATTGACGTGGTCATGACTGTTGCGACTAAGGGTATCCCGCTTGCTTATGCAACAGCATCAGTCCTGAATGTGCCTGTCGTTATCGTTAGGCGTGACCCGAAAGTGACAGAGGGGTCTTCTGTCAGTATCAATTATGTTTCAGGTTCATCCCGAAAAATCCAGACAATGGTGCTGCCAAAACGGAGCTTACAGGATCACGCCAATGTATGTATCATTGATGACTTTATGAAAGCAGGCGGAACGATTAATGGCATGATGAGTTTGCTGGATGAATTTAATGCAAAGGTGCAGGCAATCGGTGTACTGGCAGAAGCAGATGATGAAGAAGATGAACGCGAAGTGGACAGTTTCACGTCTCTGGTAAAGATTACAAATGTGGATATGAAACAAAGAACCATTGAAGTCCATCATGGAAATTTCACTTAAGATGTGCGTGGTCGCAGTGATTTGTCACCCCTTTTTGAAAAAAGGCAATATTTTCTAAAACTTTTTTATTGAATAAGCAGGAATTCTTATATTTTTGTTGAATTATGGTAATAAGTTCAAAAGGGAAAAGGTGGTGAAACATCATGGAAGTTACTGACGTTAGATTACGCCGCGTGAACACAGAGGGGAGAATGCGGGCAATTGCATCGATTACCATGGATGAGGAATTTGTTGTCCACGACATCCGTGTTATCGATGGCAACAACGGGTTGTTTGTGGCTATGCCTTCCAAACGCACCCCTGACGGTGAATTTAGGGATATTGCCCACCCTATCAATTCTAATACTCGCGGTAAGATTCAGGATGCAGTATTAGAAGAATATCATCGTGCCGGAGAAACATCGGAAAAATACGAGGAAGCTGGGGCATCCTAAATTTATAATAACCAGAAGGACTGATCTGCGGGTTAGCCCTTCTTTTTTACCCCGTCTTAACGGACGGCAAGCCCCCACTTCAATGTTTCAAGGAATCCAGGAAAAGTTAAGTGGGGGGCTGAATGAAGCTTCATTGATTCTTTTTTCGGCTTTTTCATTACATCCGTGGGGTATAAAACTTTTTTTCAGATATTTTTATCAGCATCAATCCTTCATTTTTCTTCAAATACATTCCCTTGACGTACTTATCCCCATATAACGGACAGCAACCTGCCGCCCTTAAAGCCCGATTCTGCTCAACTAACAATCAATGGGAAAAAACGCCCCATTGAATGAAGTTTCGCTTTATCTGTTGAAAATAACGTTTTTTTAAGATATATTCATAATGGATAAATGGAATGGAGGATTCCCCATGGCAAATCGTTATGCTGTGATTCTTGCTGCAGGACAGGGAACCCGAATGAAGTCAAAGCTATATAAAGTGCTTCATCCGTTAATGGGCCGTCCCATGCTGCAGCATGTGATCGAACAATTAAAACCTGTGAATCTTGACAAAATGATAACCATCGTCGGCCATGGTGCGAAGAAAGTTACCCAATATATCGGCGACGAGAGCGAAATGGTTTTACAGGAAGAACAATTAGGGACAGGCCATGCTGTATTACAGGCCGAAGACTTACTTAGAAACAAAGATGGAACAACCATTGTCGTCTGTGGAGATACTCCGCTGATTACCAGCGAAACGTTTCAGGCGCTATTTGATCATCATGAACAGGAAGGAGCCAAGGCTACAGTCTTAACCGCAAAAGCGCCGGATCCTTCAGGTTATGGCAGGGTCATTCGCAATGATCAGAATGAAGTGGAACGGATTGTTGAACATAAAGATGCAGAAGGTTCAGAACTTCAGGTGGACGAAATCAATACAGGTACATACTGTTTTGATAATAAAATGCTTTTCGAAGCACTTCAGCATGTATCGAATGATAACGTGCAAGGTGAATACTATTTGCCAGATGTCATCGAAATCCTGCAAAGCCGGGATGAAAAAGTAAGTGCATTTCAGACACCTGACTTTGAAGAAACACTGGGCATTAATGACCGTGTAGCACTCGCCCATGCAGAAAAAACACTAAAAAAACGTATTAATGAAGAGCATATGCGGAATGGCGCAACACTGATAGACCCGGACAACACATACATCAGTCCGGATGTTACGATCGAACAGGACGTTTTGATTCACCCAGGCTCTATCATTAAAGGGGAAACCACCATCCAAGCAGATGCTGAAATTGGACCGCATACGGAAATTGATAACTGTCATATTGGACAAGGAAGTATCATTAAACAAAGCGTTGCCAGGGACAGCCATATAGGCGACCGGGTGCATGTTGGCCCTTATTCACATGTGCGGCCGGAAGCATCCATTGGCAATGGGGCAAAGATCGGCAATTTTGTTGAAGTGAAAAAATCATCTTTGGGTGATAATAGCAAAGTTTCTCATTTAAGCTATATCGGCGATACTGAAGTTGGAAACAATGTAAACATCGGCTGTGGGACGATTACGGTTAATTATGACGGGAAGAATAAATATCTGACAACGATTGAAGATGATGCATTTATCGGCTGTAATTCCAATTTAATTGCACCGGTAACTGTCGGGGAAGGCTCTTATGTTGCTGCAGGTTCCACGATCACGAAGAATGTGCCTGACGATGCATTATCAATTGCCCGGGCAAGACAAGCAAATAAAGAGGGTTATGCATCACGAATCAGAAATCAAAAAAAGGACTAACGGAGGGTTAATTTCATGGCATCTGGCTATAAGGATTCAATGTTAAAGGTGTTTTCACTGAACTCAAACCGGAAGCTGGCTCAGGATATTGCAGATCATATCGGGACAACATTGGGAGAATGTACAGTAGCCACTTTTAGTGACGGAGAAATTCAAATTAATATTGAGGAGAGCGTCCGCGGCCGCGACGTATATGTTATTCAATCGACTTCATCACCAGTTAATCAGCATATGATGGAAGTGTTGATTATGATAGATGCCCTGAAGCGTGCGTCTGCTAAATCCATCAATATTGTCATGCCATATTACGGCTATGCCAGACAGGACCGCAAAGCACGTTCAAGGGAACCGATAACGTCTAAGCTTGTAGCTGACCTTCTGGAAACAGCCGGTGCCGATCGGGTAATCACCCTTGATCTGCATGCGCCGCAAATCCAAGGCTTCTTCAATGTGCCAATTGATCACTTGCAAGGCGTGCCGCTGTTGGCCACCCATTTTGAGAAAATGGAGTTTGAAGATATTATCGTTGTTTCGCCTGATCATGGCGGTGTGACCCGGGCAAGGAAGATGGCGGATTATCTCAAGGCCCCAATCGGCATTATAGATAAACGCCGTCCGCGTCCGAATGTATCGGAAGTGATGAACATCGTCGGTAATATCGAAGGCAAGACAGCAATCCTCATTGATGATATCATTGATACAGCAGGTACGATTACGGCAGCTGCCAATGCATTGGTCGAAAATGGCGCCAAGGAAGTTTATGCATGCTGTACACATCCTGTTTTATCAGAACCTGCACTTCAACGCATAAACGATTCCAAAATCAAGGAATTGGTTGTCACGAACTCAATCCCGCTGACCGAAGATATGAAGAGCGAGAAAGTTACAGAGTTATCTGTTGCACCGCTGATTGGTGAAGCAATCACCCGTGTTCATGAACTCAAGTCAGTCAGTATTTTGTTTGACTAAATACAGAAATAGTCGATGTGTTTTGTATAAAGCGTTAAATTATGTTTTAATAGAAACGTTATTGAAAAAAGAATTTGCCATATAAAACCTGAGCAAATTCAGGTTTTGAAATAATGGAGGGTGATAAGAATGGCAGTAACATTAAAAGCAACAAAACGCAACGACCTGAGGAAATCTGCTACAAAGCAGATCAGACTGGATGGAGATGTCCCATCAGTTGTATATGGAAAGGATAATGAACCAAAGGCTATTTCCGTCAATAACATTGAATTAGTCAAAACAGTACGTGACGAAGGAAGAAATGCTATCATCTCACTTGATGTTGAAAATGACACACCAGTCGATGTTATGCTGCATGAATATCAGACGGATCCATTGAAAGATGAACTGATTCATGCCGACTTCTACGTCGTTAACCTTGAAGAGAAAATGGATGTATCAGTGCCTCTGACACTCGATGGAGAACCAGTTGGTGCGAAAGATGACGGTGTCCTGCAGCAGCCGTTATATGAATTGCAGGTACGTGCTAAACCGGCAGATATTCCGGAAGTCATTACTGTTGATGTCACTCAGATGAACATTGGTGACACCCTCACAGTCGAGGACCTTCCAAAAGCAGACCTCTATGAAATAACCGAGGAACCGGATACGGCAGTGGCTACTATTGTGCCGCCGGACACTATGGATGATATAGAAGAAGAAGCGGACGAAGATGCAGAGCCGGAACTGGTTGGTGCTGAAGATGACTCTGAAGACGAAGAGGAAAAAAGCGAATAACATGTTAAGCAACAAACCCTCCTAGTCAGCAGATATTAGGAGGGTTTTGCTTCATTCAGTCTAAAAGAGGTTGTTCAAAAGTCCGGTACAAATGACACATCGAGTTTACGCGAATTAAAAGACAATAAGACGTGATAAAATAATGCCATAAAGGAAGTAGCAAAATGAAATGTATCGTGGGTCTGGGCAATCCAGGAAAAAAATATGCTAAAACCCGTCATAATGTCGGATTTATGGTCATTGATGAACTGGCTGAACGTTATGACCAAAAGTTGAAAAAGGATAAATTTAACGGCAAGTCGACCGTGGAGATGTCTGGTGGTGAAAAAATCATACTGCTGCAGCCTCAGACATTTATGAACCTCTCCGGAGAGTCAGTCCGCCCTTTAATGGACTTTTACCAAATGAAACCTGAAGATATTCTGGTTGTTTTTGATGACCTTGATCTGCCGGCAGGGAAAATCCGTCTGCGTCAGAAAGGTGGTCATGGCGGGCACAATGGTATCCGTTCGATTATCGACCATGTCGGCACAAAAGAATTCAACCGTTTGCGTATCGGAATCGGGAGACCGGATACCGCTATGCCTGTGGTCGATTATGTATTAAAGCCATTTTCAAAAGCACAGCAGGAGGATGTTAGATCAAGCATCGATAAAGGCGCTGATGCGTGTGAAGCATGGATGCAGCAGACGTTTGCCAAGGTTATGAACGATTTTAACAGTTGATAGGTCCTTAACGAATGAATTTCCTGGCCTTTTAGCCATCTTTCTGAACCATCATCACATAAGTATAAATATACGCTTTTCGGATAAACTTTAGGATACCCTGTGTTTATTCGAGGAGGAATTATATGGCAATCGTCTATAAATGCAGACATTGCGGCCAGGAAATCGGCAAACTGGATCAGCAAATGGTCGATACATCAATGCTCGGGCTGGATCAGTTATCATCTGAGGATAAACGTGATATGATTAGCTATGAAGCGAATGGTGGCATAACAATAAAGTCCATCTGTGAAAGCTGTGAGGAGTCACTTGAGAGTCTTCCACAGTATCATGAACTGGACTATTTTATACAATAATATAATATATTGGGCAAAAAGCTTTGGTTCCCTAAACAACGGTAATCAAGGCATTTTTGCACGTAAACAGGTGGGGAAAAATGAAGGGAATTCATGAATTTTTACGATCGAAAGAAGATGTATCATCCGTTATAAATGGCATATCGGACGGGATGAAGGAACAGCTGGTTGCCGGCCTTTCGGGTTCTTCCCGGAGTCTTTTTGTATCCATTATCAATGAATCATTCGAAAAACCTGTTTTGCTTGTAACGCATCAACTTATACAAGCACAGCAGCTGTATGATGATTTAACGGCATTTACGGGTGAGGAGCATGTCCATTTATATCCTGTCAATGAATTGATCGCTTCGGAAATTGCCGTTGCGAGTCCAGAACTGAAGGCGCAGCGTATTGAGGCATTAACTGAATGGTCGCAAAAAAAATCAGGAATCCTGATTGCACCGGTAGCAGCATTAAAGCGCATGCTGCCGCCGACCGATTATTGGGTCCGATATCAGCTAAACTTTCAAGTTGAAAAACAAATTGACTTGGATGCATACCTGTCATCGCTTGTCGACATGGGTTATGAACGGGTTTCAATGGTAACCGCACCGGGTGAATTCAGCCGGCGCGGCGGCATTATTGATATTTACCCCGTTACTGAAACACATCCGGTGCGTATTGAACTGTTTGATGATGAAATTGATTCGATTCGTTTTTTTGATGCAGAAAGCCAGCGCTCCCTGGATAAGCAGACTGCTGTTACAATCGGCCCGGCAACGGAAATGCTGTTGACGGAGGAAGATAGATTGACAGCTGCCCAGCGTCTTGAGGCAGCGTTAGCTGAGTCACTGAAGAAAGCGAGCTCTCAGGAAGCAAAAGAGACATTGGCCGGGACGATTGAGCATGATATCGAGCGTTTGAAAAACTTGGAACATTTTCAGGAAATGTATAAATATATTGGCTTCTTCTATAATAATCCAGCTAGTCTGCTAGATTACTTGCCGTCAGATGGATTAATGATTTTTGATGAAATGAGCAGAATCCAGGAAACAGCAACCAGTCTTGACGCAGAAGAGGCTGAATGGTATAGCAGCTTGCTCGAAGCCAATAAAATGGTCCGAAACAGCCATTTTTCATATGACTGGAACTCGGTCTGGGACAGTATTTCGCATCAACGCATTTATATGTCTGTATTCCTGCGTCATATTCCGAATACACAACCGCAAAATATCGTTAATTTATCAACAAGAGCGATGCAGGAGTTTCATGGGCAGATGCACCTGTTGAAAAATGAACTCAAACGTTGGGAGAAAGGCAATTTTTCTGTAGTAGTTCTGGCGCCGAATGCGGGGCGGGCTGAAAAGATACAATCCATATTCAAGGATTATTCGATTGAAGCGGATGTGGCAAGCCAGCTTGAACTGCCAGTGCAAAGACCAACGATAACGGTCGGTGAGATCAGCAACGGCATTGAATTCCCGATGCATAAAATTGTGCTGATTACGGAAAACGAACTATTCAAAAAGAAAACAAAACGCCCGCGTAAAAGACAGAAGATTTCCAATGCAGAACGCATCAAAAACTATCAGGAATTAAAAGTGGGCGATTATGTCGTTCATGCACACCATGGAATCGGTAAGTACTTAGGAATCGAAACACTGGAAATGAATGGTTTGCATAAAGATTTTATGCTGATCAAATATTCCGGTGATGATAAGCTGTATGTGCCAATTGATCAGATTGATCTTGTTCAGAAATATGTCGCGTCGGAAGGCAAAGAACCAAAGCTGTATAAACTGGGCGGCAGCGAGTGGGCCAAAGTCAAGCGGAAAGTGCAGTCCAACGTGGAAGATATCGCGGATGACCTTATTAAACTGTACGCGGAGCGGGAATCCCGAAAAGGGTATGCATTCAGTGAAGAAACGGAATTGCAGAATGAGTTTGAAGCTACCTTCGCGTATGAGGAAACTGAGGATCAGCTGCGTTGTATTGCTGAGATTAAAGCAGACATGGAAAAAGAACGTCCCATGGATCGTCTGCTTTGCGGCGATGTCGGGTATGGCAAAACCGAGGTGGCCATCCGTGCTGCTTTTAAGGCAGTGGCAGATGGGAAGCAAGTGGCCATCCTTGTCCCGACTACCATTCTGGCACAGCAGCATTTTGAAACGATTCAGGAACGATTCCAGAACCAGGCGGTTGAAATTGGCATGCTGAGCAGGTTCCGTACGCGGAAACAGCAAAATGAAACAATCGAAGGGCTTCGGAAAGGAACTGTCGACATTGTAATCGGGACTCACCGGTTATTATCAAAAGATGTGATCTATCGTGACTTGGGCCTTTTAGTTGTAGATGAAGAACAGCGATTTGGCGTCAAGCATAAAGAAAAAATCAAACGGCTGAAATCAAATGTCGATGTGCTTACATTGACTGCAACCCCAATTCCAAGAACATTGCACATGTCGATGCTTGGAGTCAGGGATTTGTCGGTTATTGAAACTCCGCCGGAAAATCGTTTCCCGATCCAGACGTATGTGATGGAGTACAATCCTGTCTTTGTGCGGGAAGCTATTGAACGGGAATTGGCACGCGGCGGTCAGGTATTTTTCCTCCATAATCGGGTGGAAAACATTGACAAAGTGGCGAGAGACCTCGGCATGCTTGTTGATGACGTCCGGATTGCTGTTGCTCACGGCCAGATGAATGAAACAGAACTTGAAAATATCATTTTTGCGTTTCTGGAAGGCGAGTATGATGTTCTCGTCAGCACAACGATTATTGAAACTGGTGTCGATATCCCGAATGTCAATACATTAATCGTCAACCAGGCGGACCGGATGGGGCTCAGTCAACTTTATCAGTTAAGGGGAAGAGTCGGCCGTTCCAATCGGGTTGCCTATGCCTATTTCACCCATAATCAGGATAAAGTGCTTAGTGAAGTGGCAGAAAAACGGCTCGAGGCGATTAAAGAGTTCACTGAACTTGGCTCTGGTTTTAAAATTGCCATGCGCGACTTATCAATCCGGGGTGCGGGTAATCTGCTCGGTTCACAGCAGCACGGATTCATTGATTCTGTAGGATTCGATATGTATTCGCAAATGCTGAAAGATGCGATTGAAGCGCGCAAATCAGGAAAAGAACTTGATGAAATCGAAACACTGGAGCCGGAATTATCGCTTACATTGGATGCCTATATACCAGATACGTATATTGATGATGAAAAGCAAAAAATTGATATATATAAACAATTCCAGTCGATTACATCATCTGAAGCTATTTCGGATCTTCGAGATGAATTGATTGACCGTTTTGGGGATTATCCAGAAGAAGTCGCGAATCTGTTTGTTGTGTCGTCATTGAAAAGACAGGCAAAACACCAACGGATTGAATCAATCAGTGAGAAACCGAAGAAAGTTGAAGTGCTCGTTAGTCAAAACCGCAGTCAGCAAATTGACGGTTCAAAACTATTTACCCTGGCCAATCAATTTGGGCGGGAAATTCAGCTTGGAACGGAAGGCCAAAAACTAAAAATCATGTATAAATGGAGCAAAGATGCACAGCATCAGCGATATGAAATACTCGAAAACTTTATCAGTCAGCTGTCTGACGTTGATAGGTATGATTAAAATCCATAGGAATTGTTAAACAAAAAAAGTTGTTATGGACCTGCAGTGGGCGTTTGCTCATGGGGAGGTTGAAGTGCAATTCTAATAAAAAAAGCATAACCTCCGTTTATAAACGATGTATAGTTCTTTTAAGATGTTTCATACTAAACTCACAACTGGTGTTTTTTCTCATGGAGGTAACGTCTGAAAACACGTGCACCAGGAACAATCATCATAGAAAGTGAGGGCTTCCTAACATGAAAGCAACAGGAATTGTACGTCGCATTGATGATTTAGGAAGGGTAGTCATTCCAAAAGAAATCAGAAGAACGTTGCGTATCCGCGAAGGTGATCCATTAGAAATATTTGTTGACCGGGAAGGTGAAGTTATTTTAAAGAAATATTCCCCGATAAGTGAGCTGAGTTCTTTTGCAAACGAATATGCAGAAGCACTGTTTGATTCGCTCAACTACCCGGTTTTGATTTGCGACCGTGATGAGGTTATTGCTGTGGCAGGCGAGTCAAAAAAAGATTACTTAAATAAGAGTATCGGTTCACAGCCGGAAAAGACGATGGAAGACCGTACAATGGCCTATGAAACAGAGCCATCTGCTGCTGAGCTTATCAAGGGACAGGAAGAAGAGCTCGATTCGTATTGCATCAGTCCGATTATTGCCAGCGGCGATCCAATCGGCTGTGTGATGTTATTTTCAAAAGATGGCCATAAGCTGAGTGATGTTGAACAAAAATCGGTCCAGACAGCCTCAAGTTTTCTGGCAAGACAAATGGAATAATCAACGGACTATGTTTTCTTAGGTAACATACTCATCTGATTGGAAAAAGTGCCATTATTTTTTAAAAATAAGGCGCTTTTTTCGTTTGCGTAACGGTTGTACAGCATGCCTCTTTTCTTATGCTATAATAAATACAAATGTTTTTCTGGAGAAAGGCGTCTGTGATGGGTGAGAATGAGCGTAACAAACTGATGAAAGGTGCTTTACTGCTGACATTGGCAAGCTTCTTCAGTAAGCTGCTGAGCGCCGGATACCGGGTTCCGCTGCAGAATCTGACTGGGGATATGGGTTTTTATATTTATCAGCAAGTATATCCGTTTCTTGGTATCGCTATGATTGTAGCTTTATATGGTTTCCCTTCTGCCATATCAAAAATGACAGCTGATTTTAAAGCACAAGGGAAAGGGGTTTCGCTCCGGTCTTTCTATCTGCCGGTCTTTCTGATCATGCTGCTGATGTCGGGCAGTGCCTTTCTGTTTATGTTTTTCAATGCAGAAGAAATGGCTGTATGGGCAGGGGACACCAGGATGAGGCGTACATATGAACTGGCTGCCTTTATCTTTCTGCTGATTCCTTGTTCTGCCCTCTTGCGGGGTGTATTTCAGGGCAGGCAGTTAATGAAACCGACAGCGTATTCCCAAATGGGCGAACAACTGACGCGCGTTCTTTTGATTATTGCTGCTGCCATATGGGTTTACATCTGTCCGGAAGATATATACAGTATTGGAGAGGCAGCTGCTGTTGCCTCGATCATAGGCGCCTTGACGGCCATTGGCATTCTTCTTGTTTTCTTTTTCCGCTGCAGGCCATCAGTAAAGCAGCAATTGATGGTCCCATGGCAGTATTATGTGAAAACATTGCTTGTTTTAGGCTTCACTGCAGCATTGAATCATATGGTTCTGATTATTATTCAGCTTGCCGATACATTCACACTTATTCCAAGCCTGCAGGAATTTGGACTCTCCAAACGTGAAGCAATGGAAGCAAAAGGCGTCTTTGACCGCGGGCAGCCGCTCATTCAGCTCGGAACGGTTCTGGGATCATCATTTGCATTGGCATTAGTCCCCGCGTTATCGGGAGAAAAATTGAAGAGCGGGGCTAAAGCAATTGATGATTCTATCCGGAGTGCTCTGCATGTCAGTTTTTATTTGGCGGCGGGGGCAACAACAGGATTAGTGATGATTTTTCCCGAGGCAAACGTACTTCTGTTTCAGGATGATAGCGGAACGGGAAGTCTGAGAATACTGGTTATCGCCATTTTGCTCAGTTCTGTAGGCATAACTGCCGCCTCCATTCTGCAGGGAATGGGTTTTATGAAACGGACAGCGGGTTTTGTTTTAATTGCTTTTTTCCTGAAATGGACCGGTAATCAGGTGCTGGTGCCGCTGTTCGGGATAACCGGGAGTGCAGCGGCCACTGTGCTTGGCCTGGTTGCTTTTGCCACCATGATGATCATGGCATTAAAACGAAAACTGCCTGATCTTAATCCGGTAAACCATTTGAATTGGACCGCACTTGTTATAGCTTTAACAGGGATGTCAGTTTTTTTAGCCGGGATGGATTATCTGATTGAACCGATTACTTCGAGAACCTCCTTATTATTCTATGTGATGTGCATTTCAATTGCCGGTGCGATTGTCTATCTGGTTTTGCTGCTGCGGCTCAGGGCTTTTACAGAAAAAGAGCTGTCCATGTTTCCGTTTGCCCGGGTTTTGACTCGAATACATAAAGAGAGGGATCGTTAATGCGTCATAGAATCGAAATTATCGGACTTGGTGCCGGTGATTTGGACCAGCTAACACTTGGTATGTATAAAAAATTAACCGGTCAGGATACGCCGTTGTATGTACGTACGGCCGGCCATCCGGTTATGAAGCAATTAGAAAAAGAAGGCGTCACCTTCACACCCTTCGATCACATTTACGAAACAACAGATCAGTTTGGCAATGTGTACCGGCAGATTACCGATACACTGCTGGAAAAAGCACAGAACAGTTCCATTGTCTATGCGGTCCCCGGCCATCCGATGCTTGCTGAAAAGACGGTACAGCTATTGTTGGAGCAAGATGATGTGCCGGTAAAAATTGCAGGAGGTCACAGCTATCTTGATGCTTTGTTCACATCATTGAAAATTGATCCGATTGACGGCTTTCAATTTGTTGATGGGACTGGGTTTGACCGCAATCAATTAAATTATCGTCATCATATTATTTTCAGTCAGGTGTATGACCGGTTTATCGCATCAAACATTAAGCTTGAACTGCTTGACGATTTGCCGCCGGATTATCCGGTGAAAATCGTTGAGGCAGTCGGCACCGGACAGGAAAATATAATTGACATTCACTTGGAAAAGCTCGACCATGCTTTGTCCAGCGTTAATAATCTTATTTCCGTTTATGTTCCACCCGTACCGGAAGAGATGCTGCATCATACGTTTACGCGCCTGCGTGAGGTCATTGCCGCATTAAGAGCTCCTGATGGTTGCCCGTGGGACCGTGCCCAGACCCATGAAACACTGCGGGAATATGCCATTGAAGAAGTCTATGAATTAATCGAAGCGATTGACGAACAAGATGATGACGGCATAATAGAAGAACTGGGTGACATGCTGCTGCAGGTGATGCTCCACAGTCAGGTCGGTGAAGATGATGGTTATTTTACCATTGATGATGTCATTCGTTCGATCACCGATAAAATGATCCATCGGCATCCGCATGTGTTTAAAGATCAATCGGCCGATACTGTTGATGCTGTTTACAGAACATGGGACGCACTGAAACAAGAAGAAAAAGGCGATCAGCGGAACTCGGTGCTGGACGGTATACCAGCGGGGCTGCCGCAGCTGGCAAAGGCATTTAAACTGCAGAAAAAAGCAGCCAAAGTCGGGTTTGGCTGGGATAATATCCAGGATATATGGAAAAAACTTCAGGAAGAATTGGATGAAGTGCAGGAGGCAATCAATACACAAAATCAGACGGAATTGGAAAGCGAACTTGGTGATGTATTGTTTGTATTAGCCAACATATCACGGTATTATAAAGTAAATCCGGAAATAGCATTGAATCAGACGAACCGGAAGTTCATGTCGCGTTTTTCCCATATTGAAAAGCAATTACAGACAGAGGGCAAAGGCATTGGGGAAACTACCCTGGAAGAAATGGATTATTATTGGAACCAGGCAAAAAGAAAAGAGTGATAGCATTGCGGCTTGATAAATTTTTGAAAGTGTCGAGACTGATTAAACGCCGGACACTGGCAAAGGAAGTGGCCGGGCAGGGACGTATTACTGTTAATGGCAATCCCGCAAAGGCTTCAACGGTCTTGTCGGTCGGTGATGAAATGGTGATCAGATTCGGCCAGAAAGTGATGACGCTTAAAGTGACGTCATTAACAGAAGCAGCAAAAAAAGATGATGCGGATAACTTGTATAAAGTAATCAGTGAAGAGAAAGTGAATTAGCATAGTTCTATACTTGTCCTCGTTATCATACAGTGATAGTGATAAGGAGGGCGAAGTGTATGAATTATTATGAACAGCAATCCGTTAATCGGACGGAGCAGGAACATACTGTAACAGTTAAAAACCGAAAAAACCTGGAGATAACCGGTGTCAAAGAAGTCGATAGTTTCGACAATGAAGAGTTTTTACTGGAAACGGTCATGGGATACTTAATCATCCGCGGGCAAAACCTGCAATTGAAAAACCTGGATGTGAGTGACGGCGTTGTCACTATCAAGGGTAAGGTGTACGAGCTTTCCTATGTAGATGAACATCATCAGGAGAAAGCTAAAGGATTCTTTAGCAAGCTATTCAAATGACGCTCGATGTGCAGTTCATAACGATGCTTTCCATGATTGCCGGGGGGTTTTACCTGGGGATTGCGCTGGATACGTTCCGGCGTCTCTCCGTAACCTGGAAGCAACGTGTATTTTTGAAATACTTTATGGAAATCAGTTTTTGGCTGACGCAGACTTTGCTGTTATATTATGTTTTATTCCAAGTGAATAGCGGTGAATTGCGTTTCTATGTGTTCATTGCCGTTCTGCTGGGTTTTGCCATGTACCAGGCAGCAGCTGCCAAAACATATAAGCAGCTGCTGGAACATATGATCAGCATTTCTATTCAGGTTTATCAATTCCTGGAAAAGATGGTCAAAATCATAATTATTGCACCGATCAAATTCATTTTCCAATTGATTATGACGGTTATTGTATTTACATTAAAAATACTGCTGAATATGATACGATATAGCTTATCAATTGTTTTGATCCCGATATTTTGGATCGTTCGAATGATTTTTGGAATGCTTCCTCAAACAATTCAAAAAAAGTTACACAAAATAGCAGGGTTTTATAGTACAATAGAGAATACATTCAAGAAATGGATAAACAATCTCATCTCTAAGAGGAGGTAGATGTCTATGTCTTTAGAGGAAAAAAATGTAACACGATTAGATTCGAATTATATGCAGCAGTATGATGCCTACATAGGAAGACAAAAACGCAAGAAACAGCGTCTTAGACGCCGACTGGTATTATTTTCAATCGTAGTGTTAATCGCTTTCGGCAGTTTAGCCGCCTACCATTTCAATCAGCGGGCGCTCCATGCCGAAAAAAAAGAGCAGTATGAACAACTCCAGAGCGAGATGGCATCACTTGAAAAAGAGGAACGGAATCTGAAGGAAGAAATTAACCTGTTGAACGATGAGGAATACGTATTGGATATCGCGCGGACCAATTACTTTTTCTCAAAAGAAGGCGAGTTAATTTTTAACATTCCTGATGAAAAGCCCTCTTATTGACACGCTTTTACAATACTGTCTATAATATATAAGAAGTATACTTTTCAAAATTCTAAGGAGGAGCACTTTCTTTATGTCAATCGAAGTAGGCAGCAAGCTGCAGGGAAAGGTAACCGGTATCACTAATTTCGGAGCCTTTGTAGAAATTGAGGAAGGAAAAACGGGCCTTGTCCATATTAGTGAGGTTGCCGACAACTATGTGAAGGACATTAATGATCACCTGAGCGTTGGCGATGAGGTAACGGTCAAGGTGCTTAATGTTGAAAAGGATGGTAAGATTGGTCTTTCCATCAAAAAGGCTAAGGATAGACCGCCACGTCAGCGGAATCGTCAACGTACGGAATCTTTTGAATCAAAAATGAATAAATTTCTTAAGGATTCGGAAGACCGTTTAGCCTCTTTGAAAAAGCACACGGAATCCAAACGCGGAGGTCGAGGTGCTAAAAGAGGATAGCAGTTTGCTGTCTATGAAAAATTGATGATAAAGTGAAACTTCATTCAGTGGACCGTTTTTCCCCACTGAATGTTAGTTGAACAGAATCGGACATTAAGGACATGCGGGGTAACTTTTCCCATAAATAAAAAGCAGGTGCTGCGATTTTGTAAGCAGCACCTGCTTTTTATATGGTTTTTAGGCGAAAATGTTCGCCCGCAGTCGGATTCAGAATTAGCCCCGTCATAAAAAAAGGAAATCGACGAACAGCCGATTTCCTTTTTATCTTAATGGCGGCGGAGGGATTCGAACCCCCGACTCTACGGGTATGAACCGTATGCTCTCGCCAGCTGAGCTACACCGCCAAATTCAGTCACAAAAAATATAATACAACAGCAAAACCTATGTGTCAACAGAAATTTTATCATTGAAACAGAAAACATATACGGAATTCGGCTGACTCTCCAATTTTCATAACATCAGTTACGGCTCTTCACCAGTACTCCAGAAGATAATGACAAAAAGATGACACCACTAAACAGAATACGGAATCTGTGTAGAAAATAGCTTGTCCGCTTAGAAACCAGTCGAACGATTTTTTGAATCCGCCCTGTTGTTTTGACAAAAAAAGATTGCATTATGTGATTTAATGAGTGGCAAGAGGGAGTGGTATTGTATGATAAATTCAATTTCACGCGCGGAAACCAAAGCACTTGGTGTTAACCAGGGGCTCCTGGAAAAACTTCGCATCAGATTCTCCGCACAATTGAAATCGTTGCTGTTGGAAAAAGGATGGTTATTTTTTCTTGTCGGCTTTTTGCTTGGACGAGCTATCATTCTATCCGTGGTTTCTCCATTTGCGGTTGCTTTTTTAGCCGGGATCTGGCTTATACATAGGGAGAAAGCCGCGAAAGTGATGCTTGCTGTTTTAGCCGGAGCCATCAGTTATTCTGTCACGCATGGGGTATTTATTATGCTGGCGATGACCCTGTTTATTTTTATGGCCGGCATTTTTAAGAATTTCAGCAAACAGCAAGTACTGCTGCCTGTTTTTGTTTTCTTTTCAACAGTAGCCCCGCGGTTGTTCATTTATTCGCTTTGGGGGCAGCTGTCATCTTATGAATGGATGCTGATGTTGGTAGAAGGTGTTCTGGGAACCGTCCTGGTATTAATCTTTATGCAGAGTATTCCATTATTATCACCACAACGTTTTAAACCCGCATTAAAAAATGAGGAGATTGTTTGTTTGATTATACTCCTGGCATCGATTCTCACGGGAACGATCGGCTGGGAAGTCTATAATGCCTCCATTGAACAAATTTTCTCCCGGTATTTTGTACTGCTGCTTTCATTTGTCGGGGGTGCGGCTATCGGATCAACCGTTGGCGTTGTAGCGGGACTTATTTTGTCGCTTGCAAATGTTGCCAATCTGTATCAGATGAGCTTGCTTGCCTTTTCCGGACTGCTTGGCGGGCTTCTCAAGGAAGGCAACAAAGTTGGTGTCAGTATCGGACTGTTGGTCGGAACGTTTCTGATTGCAATTTATGCTGATGTGGCAGGGGTTATACCGTCACTTACCGAAACGTCGATTGCCATTGTATTGTTTCTGATTACGCCATCAGGATGGATAAAAAAGCTGTCCCGCTATATACCGGGGACCACGGAACACTCTAATGAGCAGGAGCAATATCTGCAGAAAGTCCGCAATGTTACAGCTAAACGTGTTGAGCAATTTTCTGATGTTTTTGAAGCGCTGTCAAAAAGTTTTTCATCGGTGGAAGAAACAGATGAAGACGGCATTAATGCCAGGCGGGAGACGGACTATTTTCTGAGCCAGGTGACTGAAAAAACCTGCCAGACCTGTTTTATGAAAGAACGATGCTGGGAGCAGCAATTTGATAAAACGTATTCGTTAATGGAGAACTTAAAGAATGATCTGGCAGATGGAAAAGAACCGAATCACAAATCGGTTCGTGACTTTGAGAATCATTGTGTCAAAAACAAAAAAGTTATGGATACGATGAAAGATGAAATTTCATTTTTTGAAGCGAATAAAAAATTGAAGAAACAAGTGATGGAAAGCAAACGCTTTGTCGCTGACCAGCTGCAGGGTGTGTCTGAGGTCATGGATGATTTTGCAAACGAGATTCTTAAAGAACGGGAGCATCACGAAAAACAGGAAATGGAAATTATTGATACGCTGACAAATATGGGAATCGCATTGGAAAAGCTTGATATCTACCGGCTGGAAAAAGGGAATGTAGATTTGGAGATGACATTATCTTTTTATGAATATCATGGAGAAGGATCGAAGCTGATTGCGCCGGTACTATCTGATATTCTCAATGAAATGATTATCGTGAAAAAAGAAGACGTATCACCATTTCCGAACGGATACTGCCAACTGGTATTCGGCTCGGCAAAAGAATATGTCGTCGATACGGGGATTGCCAATGCGGCAAAGGGAGGCGGACTCGTCTCAGGGGACAGTTACCGCACAATTGAACTTGGAGAAGGTAAATATGCCATGGCCATCAGTGATGGAATGGGTAATGGCACTCGTGCCAATGAGGAAAGTGAAGAAACTTTACGATTGCTGCAGCAGATTTTGCATACAGGTATACCGGAGAGTGTCGCGATCAAGTCGATCAACTCTATCCTGTCGTTAAGAACAACTGATGAAATGTACGCCACGCTGGATCTTGCGGTCATTAATTTGCATAATGCGTCAGTTAAATTTCTGAAAATTGGTTCTACCCCAAGTCTGATTAAACGGGGGGATGAAATCATTAAGGTTGAGGCGAGTAATCTGCCGATGGGAATCATTCAGGAATTTGATGTCGATATCGTCGGTGAGCAATTGAGATCAGGTGATATTTTAATCATGATGAGCGATGGTATCCTGGACGGGCCTAAGCATATTGAAAATATTGATATGTGGCTGAAACGAAAAATCCGGAATATGCAGACAGACGACCCGCAGGAAATGGCTGATTTAATATTAGAAGAAGTTGTTCGGACAAGAGGAGGTGCAATTGAGGATGACATGACAGTGATTGTTGCCAAAGTGACGAAAAATTCGCCGCAATGGACTTCGATTCCTGTTTATGCAGACCAGGCACAGTAAATATGCCTGAGGGTAGTCTGATACAACCGCGAGCAGTTGCGGCATCAAATTATCTTTGTTTGCATAACTGTCATCTCCCAGGTATATTGGCTGCCATTTATGGTGATGATGGTAGTGGATATAAGGGAGGTTTGTCTGGTGAAAAAAGGAACTTTAAAACAGATCTTATTAATCACGGATGGCTGTTCAAACAAAGGCGAAGATCCGGCGGTTACTGCTGCACTCTGCCAGCAGCAAGGGATAACTGTCAATGTCATTGGGATTGTTGATGATGATCAGACTGAAGAACCCGAAGGACTGCGGGAAGTGGAAGATATTGCACTCTCAGGCGGCGGAATCAGCCAGCTGGTTTATAAACAGGCGCTTTCACAAACCGTCCAAACCGTTACAAAGCAGTCAATGACCCAGACGTTGCAGGGATTTGTTAATAAGGAACTGAAGCAGATTCTAGGAGAGGATCAGAGTCTGGAAGAGATTGAGCCGGAAAAACGGGGCGAAATCATGGAAGTTGTGGAAGATATGGGTGAGACATGTGATCTGGAAGTACTTGTTCTGACGGATACGAGTGCAAGCATGCATGACAAGCTGCCAACCGTGAAAGAAGCACTGATTGATTTGTCGATTAGTTTGAATGCACGCATTGGACGTAACCGGTTTTGTATTTTCAATTTTCCCGGAAAACGCAAAGCAATTGAAAAGGTGCTGGATTGGTCCCCTAAGCTTGATTCAATCTCCACGATCTTTCCGAAATTGACAAGCGGCGGTATAACACCAACCGGGCCTGCGATCCGGGAGGCCATGTATCAATTTGGCAAGAAAGGTTTATTAAAAAATTTGAGGGATGAAGATGAACCAGGCGTGGAAGAAGCAGGATATTAATATAAAACCCGGAACAATCATTCATGGAAAGTGGCACCAGAACCGGTATGTCATAAAAAGAAAGCTCGGACAGGGTGCGATCGGCACGGTTTATTTATGTGAACGAAACGGTCAATATAGCGCCCTGAAAATTAGTGAATATGCAACGTCCATGACAGTTGAGGTAAATGTTCTAAAATCGCTGGAAAAGGTCCAAGGCAGCAGTCTTGGACCTTCTCTGCTCGATGTTGATGACTGGGAAATATCACCCGGCAGCAAGTGCTCATTTTATGTGATGGAATACTTGCAGGGCGAACCGTTAAGCCGTTTTATCAGCAGGCACGGCCATGAATGGACCCCTATCTTTATGCTTCAATTGCTCGATGATTTGGAACAACTGCATCAGGCCGGCTGGGTGTTCGGGGATTTTAAGTCTGAAAATCTTATCGTGCTCCTGAATCCACCGAAAGTACGCTGGATTGATGTCGGAGGTACAACACAAACTGGCAGGGCAATCAAGGAATACACGGAATTCTATGACCGGGGCTACTGGGGGCTTGGAACAAGAAAGGCTGAACCAAGCTATGATTTATTTGCATTAGTGATGGTATTTTTAAATATATATTATCCAAAGCAGTTTGAAAAAGGAGCCAATCCTAAAGCAACTCTTTTGAAGAAATTGAATGATGTCCGGCAGCTGCGCGGATACAGGGAATGCTTAACGAAGGCTCTTCTCGGAGGTTATCGGTCGAGTGCTGAAATGCGGCATGACTTAATGAATGCAATCAATGCCGCGGGACACCGGGACAGACCGGGTCGCCGCAGACGTCCTCCGAATGCCGGAACATCCCCACTTGCAGAGGGAGGCGGTATTATTCTCGCTGCTTTGTTTTATTATCTTTCGTCGTTGATGCTTCCATAAGTTTCAGGGCCATCCTGATGCTTTGTCACGTCATAAAATTATGGTAGAATAAAAGAGAAAGAATAAGGAGTTTTTATTGATCGGAAAGGAATGGCGATGGATAACACTGTTCGAGCATTTATTAAACGTCATCAGCTTGTTAAAGAACATTCAACGGTTTTAGTTGCTGTCTCGGGCGGACCGGACTCCATGGCATTGCTACATTTTTTTTGGATAATCCGGGAAGAATGGAATCTGCGGCTGATTGCCGTATCTGTGGATCATCAGCTGCGCGGTGAGGAATCGTTTGAGGATCTTGAGTATGTTAAAGCGTTTTGCTGGGATCGGGACATTGAATTTATTGGAGCATCATTGGATGTGCCGGCCTATAAACAGAAAAAGCAAGTTGGGACACAGATTGCATCAAGGGAACTCCGTTATCAATTTTTCGCTGAGCAGATGAGACTGTATGATGCAGACTTGCTTGCACTCGGACACCATGGCGATGACCAGGCTGAGACGGTGCTGATGGGACTTGTTCACTCCGCCAGCGTAAAATCATTGGCTGGAATGCCGCTTGAACGGGATTTTGAAACCGGAAAGATTATCCGGCCTTTTTTATGTGTTACAAAAGGATCCATCGAACATTACTGCAGGGAGCATACAATTACACCAAGAAGAGATCCATCGAATGACGAAACAACATATACACGGAATTACTACCGCAACAAGGTACTTCCATTGCTTAAAAATAAGAATCAGAATCTTCATCGAACCATTCGGCATTTGAGCCGTTCGCTGCAGGAAGATGAGAAATTTCTGGAGCAGGAAGCTGAAAAGATGGCAGAACAGACGGTTATATTTGACGATGAGAATACCGGAGTTCACTTTAATATCCAGACATTTCTTTCTTATCCGCGTTCTTTACAAAGACGGGTCTTTCATCTAATATTGAACTATCTGTATAATAACATTCCGAAAAAAATTTCATATGTACATGAGGAACAGTTTTTTACAATACTTAATGCAAGTCATGGCAATACCCGGATTGATTTTCCCAATCATTTGAAGCTAGAAAG
Source organism: Lentibacillus sp. (assembly GCF_035301675.1). Taxonomy (NCBI): domain Bacteria; kingdom Bacillati; phylum Bacillota; class Bacilli; order Caryophanales; family Bacillaceae; genus Lentibacillus; species Lentibacillus sp. Next base: position 24,603 of record NZ_DATGTT010000026.1, read on the forward strand.
ATCTTATCAAAATATGTCTTTTTACTTTGAGAACGGTCAGACACAACGGTCGTCCTATCATATGCTGATCGAAATCCCCGGCGAAACGGTGCTGCCGGACGGGGTAATCATGTTAGCGGAAATCACCGCGAGACCCTGCATGACCGATGAAATGGTTTATGTATGTGATAAAGAAGCGGTTGCCCTGCCTTTACATATCAGAACACGAAAATCCGGGGACCGGCTGCAGTGGAAAGGATTGAACGGGAGCAAAAAAGTTAAAGATATTTTTATCGATGCTAAAATTCCATTAAATGAAAGGGATACATGGCCGGTTATAACTGATAATAATGATAAAGTCCTGTGGATAGCCGGTTTAAAAAAGGGGATGCCCCCGAAGCAAGCCGACAGCGGTACTTACATTCAATTAAGTTTTAAGCATAGTGATGCATATAATAGGAGGAGCAGGCATGCACAACGATATTGAAAAAATATTAATCACGGAAGAGGAAATCGCCGCAAAGTGCGAAGAAATCGGAGAACAGCTGACAAAGGAATACGATGGAAAGTTCCCTTTGGCAATCGGTGTTCTGAAGGGTGCTATGCCATTCATGTCTGACATATTGCGCCATATTCATACTTATCTGGAAATGGATTTTATGGATGTCTCCAGCTACGGAGGCCAAATGCGTTCATCCGGTGAAGTGAAGATTGTAAAGGATTTGGACACAAAGGTTGAAGGCCGTGATTTATTAATTATCGAGGATATCATCGACAGTGGCTTGACGCTCAGTTATCTGGTGGATTTATTCAAGTATCGCAAAGCCAATTCCATTAAGATCGTAACCCTGCTTGATAAACCATCAGGACGTACGTCACATATCAAAGCGGATACTGTCGGATTTGAAGTTCCGAATGAATTTGTCGTCGGTTGCGGCCTTGATTATGAGGAACGATACCGTAACCTGCCATACATAGGTGTGCTTAAGCCGGAGATATATGGCGGGGAAGAATCGTGAACGTCGGTTAAAATTGAAACGTTCATAAAGATGTCATGACCTTTTTATTTTAGTGAAAAGATAGCAATACTCACGGTAAACTGATTAAAGAAATTGGTAAGCACAATTAGTTGTGCCGCTACTTTTTTATATGGTACTATTGTTTGTAGTTTTCCCGCTTGGAGGAGGTAAGGAATGAACCGGATATTTAGAAATGTTATATTCTATCTGCTTATATTCTTGGTCGTTATAGGCGTCATAGGAGTATTTAACGGACAAAATGAACAAAGAGAACAATATAATGTACAGGAATTCATGGATGCATTAGATAAGGGTCAAATCGAGGAAATGACCATGCAGCCGGCGAACGGTATCATGCGTATAACCGGAAAGATGGGAGAAGGCGAACAATTTGTCGCCCAAGTCCCGGATACCAATAATATTGTTTCAAATATAACGAATAAAGCCCAAGAGAAAAGCAAGCTCGATGTAGCAGAAGAGGAGCAACCAAGCGGCTGGGTAACTTTTCTGACAACTATTATTCCTTTTCTTATATTAGGACTGTTTTTCTTCTTTATTCTTAGTCAGGCTCAAGGCGGCGGTGGCGGCCGTGTCATGAACTTTGGCAAAAATAAGGCGAAAATGGTCAGTGAAGAGAATAAAAAGGTTCGATTTAAAGATGTCGCTGGGGCGGACGAAGAAAAGCAGGAACTCGTTGAAGTTGTTGATTTTCTGAAGGATCCCCGCAAGTTCTCGTCAGTCGGAGCTAAAATTCCTAAAGGGGTGCTGCTTGTAGGGCCTCCTGGAACAGGTAAAACGTTACTTGCCCGTGCTGTTGCAGGGGAAGCAGGCACACCGTTCTTCTCCATCAGTGGTTCAGATTTCGTGGAGATGTTTGTAGGTGTCGGTGCATCCCGTGTACGTGACTTATTTGAAAATGCCAAGAAAAACTCACCGTGTATCATCTTCATCGATGAAATTGATGCTGTCGGCCGGCAGCGCGGCGCAGGGCTTGGCGGCGGCCATGATGAACGTGAACAGACATTGAACCAATTGCTCGTTGAAATGGATGGGTTTGGTGTCAATGAAGGCATTATCATCATTGCTGCAACGAACCGTCCGGATATTCTCGACCCGGCACTATTGCGTCCTGGGCGTTTTGATCGTCAGATTACGGTTAACCGTCCGGATGTCAAAGGTCGTGAGGAAGTACTGGAAGTTCATGCACGGAATAAACCATTTGATGATACAGTTGATCTCAAGACGATTGCAAGGCGCACGCCGGGATTCTCGGGTGCCGATTTGGAGAACCTTCTGAATGAAGCGGCGCTTGTTGCAGCGCGCTTCGATAAAGATAAAATCGGCATGGAAGATGTGGACGAAGCCATTGATCGGGTTATTGTCGGCCCTGCCAAGAAGAGCAAAGTTATTTCCAAGAAGGAACGCGACATTGTTGCCCACCATGAAAGCGGACATACCATCATCGGCCTAGTCCTGGAGAATGCGGATGAAGTCCATAAAGTGACAATTGTACCGCGTGGTCAGGCAGGCGGTTATGCTATCCAGTTGCCAAAAGAAGACCGGTCTTTCATAACTAAACCGGAACTTTTCGATAAAATCACCGGATTATTGGGCGGCCGTGTCGCTGAAGAAGTGATGTTCGGCGAAGTGAGTACAGGAGCCCATAATGACTTTCAGCAGGCAACCAACATTGTACGCAAGATGATTACGGAATATGGCATGAGTGATAAAATTGGTCCGCTGCAGTTTACAAGCGGCGGTGGGGAAGTATTCCTTGGCCGTGATATCCAAAATGATCAAAATTACAGTGATACGATTGCATATGAAATCGATAAGGAAATGCAGAACTTTATCAATTACTGCTATGATCGTGCCAAGAGAATTCTTACCGAAAACAAGGATAAGCTGGAATTGATGGCTCAAACATTGCTTGATATTGAAACATTGGACAGAAATCAGCTCAAGACATTGTTTGAAGAGGGTGTCCTGCCTGAGCCTGAGGAAGATGTAAAAGAAAACAGTGCAGACACTACTTCAGATAATGAAGAACAAAAAGAAGATGTCAAGGTGAACATCCAGTCCAAGGATAACGATGAATCTGAGCCAAAATCGTATGAAGAAGCCAGAAGCAAAGAAGAAAAGAAACGTGAAGAGCGAAAAAAAGAACAAAAGGAAGACGAACAGAAAGAAGATCAGGATTCTTCGCCTGACGACTCAGAAGATAAAAAAGAATAAACTTGGAACATTCAGCCTCTCACGACGTTGAGAGGCTGTTTTACTTTTTAAATTTCA
>NZ_DATGTT010000027.1:0-32650 GCF_035301675.1 Lentibacillus sp.
ACTTCAAAGCTCTGAATGTTCCATGTTTTTACATAAATCCTGACGGGTAAAGGAATTACAACGACTAAAATGTCTTGTAGTAAAATTCGGATGGTAAATCAGGAGGCAGCTATTATGAAAGCGTCAGTCGCAGTTACTGAAATTCTGGAAGATTGGAATATCAATCATGTTTACGGCTATCCGGGTGATTCAGTCAATAATCTCATAGAATCACTGCGTAAATCTGAAAATAATATTGACTTCATCCAGGTACGTCATGAGGAAGTCGCCGCTTTGTCAGCATCGGCAGAAGCAAAATTCACAGACAATGTGAGCGTATGTGTGTCAATAGGCGGACCTGGCGCTATCCATTTACTAAATGGCATGTATGATGCTAAGAAGGACAGTGCACCAATGGTTGTCATTACCGGACAAATTTCGCACGATTTGCTGGGAACAGATAATTTCCAGGAAGTAACACTGGAAAGAATGTTTGATGACGTAGCCATACTCAATCGAAGGGTCACTTCCGGAAAACAATTACAGCCATTATTAAAGCAGGCATTCAAAGAGGCTTATGATCAAAAAGGTGTGGCCGTTTTGTCGGTCCCGGATGATGTGTTTCTGGACTCTGTTAATCAAAAGTCATTAAGGTCAACGATTGTGCCTGAATTCAATATTTTTCCGACCAGGGATAATATGGATCAGGCAATTTCACATCTGGAGCAGGCAAAGAAACCTGTCATTCTTGCGGGTAAGGGCGCCCTGGATGCCAGAGAGGAGCTGGTGGCGTTTGCTGATAAAATCGCGGCACCGGTCGTTGTGTCTTTAAGAGGAAAAGGCGTGCTGCCTGATGAACACCGGCTGAATCTAGGCAACTTGGGACAAATTGGCACAAAACCGGCCTATGAAGCAATGGAGGAAACAGACTTGCTGATTCTAGCCGGTACATGTTTTCCATACCGCGAATTTTTGCCTGATAATGCATCTGCTATTCAGATCGATATCAGCCCTGATAAACTTGGAAAATGGTATCCTGTTAATGTTGGACTGGCAGGAACAGTAAAGGAAGTATCACAGCATCTCACTGAACAGGTAGCTGACCAAAACAACCGCAACTATCTAAAAGCATGCCAGGAAAATATGGATAACTGGTGGACACATATCGATAATATGGTGAATGCTGAGAATGATCGATTGCTGGGGGCTCATGTCATCAACGGATTGCATGATTTTATCGATGATGATGCTATATTATCGGTGGATGTCGGAAATGTCACGACGTGGACGGCAAGATTCCTGAGAATGACGAATCAGCAGTTTATCATATCAAGCTGGCTGGCGACCATGGGGTGTGGACTGCCTGGTGCGATTGCTGCGAAACTGAATGCTCCTGATAAACAAGTGGTAGCTATCTGCGGGGATGGCGGTTTTTCAATGGTGATGCAGGATTTCATGACAGCAGTTAAATATCAGCTTCCGATTACAGTGATTATTTTAAACAATGAAAAGATCGGAATGATTAAATATGAGCAGGAAGAACTCGGAAATATTCCGTACCAGACAGATTTACAGCCCTTCAACTATGCAACATTTGCTGAGGCCAGTGGAGGTAGAGGCTTTAGCGTGGGCAGTACAGACGAACTTTCTGATGCATTACAATCAGCCAAAAACAGCAGTGTGCCAATCATTATTGACGCACAAATAGAGGACAGTGCACCACTGCCGGGTAAAATTGAATGGAGCCAGGCAGTTCAATATTCAAAACATTTATGGAAAAAAATGATCGAAAACGAAGGGCAGATGGACATGCCGCCGTTAAAGACGGTATTAAAGCGATTATTCTAAGAACAACTTTTTTGAAGGATTGGAATTACTGGCATTTGTTTTATATAAGAGGTGTTTTATAAATGGCGAAAAATTGGTTTGAGATTGGATTTATTATCTTTATAGCACTATTGATACTGGTGCCGGCCGTTTTACTGCTGCGGCTTTATATTCATGATGTGAAACAAAAAGAACACTCAGTCCTGAGAAATTACCCGATTCTGGGTAAAATGCGTTATATTTTAGAAAAAATGGGACCGGAGCTGAGACAGTATTTGTTCTTAAACAATCAGGAAGGTAAACCTTTTAACCGGAATCAATATGAAATTGTCGTTAAGGCGGGGAAATACAACAACAGCATGATGAGTTTTGGCGCTGAACGGAATTTCGAAAATGATGGGTTCTATTTAGTGAATAATATGTTTCCTGCAGTGAAAGAAGAGTTAAAGATCGGCCAATCTCCAAAAATTAAAACGCGAGTTTATGAGATTAATGAAGAAAATTTATTCAGCCGTAAAGAAAAAAGTAAGCACACCGAAATTGAACCAGCCTTTCTCCATGATGACGACAAGGTGGTTTTGGGAGAGCATACAGTTCGTTATCCGTTTCGGTTAAAAGGTCTGATCGGTCAATCAGCCATGAGTTATGGATCATTAGGTGACCGTGCGATAACAGCTCTGTCCAAGGGCCTTGGCTTGGCTGGGGGAAGCTGGATGAATACCGGTGAAGGGAGCGTTTCGCCTTATCATCTGAAGGGGGATACTGATATCATCATGCAAATCAGCCCCGGTTTTTTTGGTGTCCGTGATAAGGATGGTCATTTTTCCTGGGAAGAATTTAAGAAACATGCCGGGACGGAGCAAATAAAGGCGTTTGAATTAAAACTCGCTCAGGGTGCTAAAACACGGGGCGGCCATGTAAGCGGTGATAAAGTAACAGAAGAAATTGCAAATATTCGCAAAGTGGAGGCGGGAAAGGATATTAACAGTCCCAATCGATTCCCGGGCATCTCAGGCCCGGATCAGTTGCTCTCATTTCTGGGGCAATTAAGGGATGTCAGCGAAAAGCCGATTGGCGTTAAGATTGTTGCAGGTGATGAACAGCAAGTGGATCAGTTTATCAAGGCTATGGCCGACACAGATACTGTGCCCGATTTTATAACTGTCGACGGGGGAGAAGGCGGTACAGGAGCTTCGTTTTATGCATTGGCCTATTCAGTGGGGCTGCCGGCATTTTCCGCACTTCCACTAGTGGATGAAACGCTTAAGAAATACGGGCTGAGAAATCGAACAAAAATTATAGCTTCCGGTAAACTTCTCACGCCGGATAAAATCGCGATGGCGCTCTGTCTTGGAGCGGATCTGATCAATATTGCCAGGGGGTTTATGATCTCGACAGGGTGCATCATGGCACAGGTATGTCATACAAATACTTGTCCTGTCGGCGTAGCAACAACTGACGAAAAGCTGCAGAAGGCATTGGACATTGAGGAGAAAAAATATCGGGTGGCCAATTACCTCATTACTCTAAGAAATGATTTGTTTAATTTGGCTGCTGTGGCGGGCTTGGACAGTCCGACGAAATTTAACCGTGATCATCTTGTATACCGCTCAGCATTTAAAGAATTTTCAAATTCGAATAATCAGTCGTTTACCGAATATAAATAACCTTAGGGAAATGCCTTTTATCAAACTTGGTTACTTTAAAATCTTTTTTGTCAAATTTTGAGATTTCATATTCTATTATTTGTCAATTTCCTTTATAATAGATTTAAAAGGGGATGGGAGATTGATAGATAATGAAGAAAAAAAGCCTCATGATCATAGCCTTCGTCATTATTCTCCTTGTCATCGTGGCGATAATACCAATTACCTCACAGGAAACAAAGGGTGAAGAGACGTTAAAAGCGAGCCCGCACATCGAACGGCAAACGAGTCTGTCCGCTATCGACAGTGAACAGAAGATGCGGCGGTTTACATATGATTCAGGTTTGAATTTCGAGTATCCGGATGCAGTCAGAGGCATTTACGTAACAGGGCCTTCAGCAGGCGGCGAGCGGTTTGATAACCTTGTCGACCTCGTCAGGACGTCTGATTTAAATGCGATGGTCATTGATATTAAAGAGGATCACGGAAATTTGACAATCAGCGTTCCGGAAGATTCCCCATATTCGGATGCTGCCGTCAATTATATCGATGAACCCCGGAAAATGCTGGAACATCTGGAAGAAAAAGGTATTTATCCGATTGCCAGAATAGTGGTCTTTAAAGATTCAATACTTGCTGAGCAGCGCCCCGATCTGTCTTTTAAGAAAAACGGGGAAGTTTGGACGAATAATAAAGGCGAGGCGTTTGTCAATCCATTTCAAAAAGAAGTCTGGGAATACAATCTTAAGATAGCCAAAAAAGCAGCTGAGCTTGGTTTTCAGGAGATCCAGTTTGATTATGTCCGTTTCCCGGAAGGATTTGAGGACAGGGATGACGAACTAAGCTACAGCCAGGGCGATTATAAGAATGAGGATATGAGCAATGTGAAGCGGCGTGTTAAAGCAGTGACCGAATTTGTTGAATACGCGCGTAAAGAACTGAATTATTATGATGTGGATGTATCGGTTGATATATTCGGGTACACGGCTACAATCGAGGAAGCCCCGGGGATTGGTCAGAATTTCCCTAAAATCGCGAGCAACGTTGATGTCATTTCCTCGATGATTTATCCGAGCCATTGGACGTCTTATTTTGACATTGAATTTCCGGACAAAGAGCCGTATAAAACAGTGACTGAATATGCGAAAGTTGAGAATAAGATTCTCGGTCAGCTGGACAAACAGCCTGTCTCACGGCCGTGGATTCAGGATTTCGAAGCGCCGTGGCTTTATAACGGAGCGCCAACCGAGTACGGTAAAGAAGAAGTAGAAGCACAGATTAAGGCGTTGAATGAAAACGGCATAAACGAATTCCTGATTTGGAATGCGCGTAACAGTTACACAGAAAATGTTGATTACACACCAATGAATTGAATCACATATCGGCGAATTTGATTTCTATACTTGAAAAACCGGGTTTTTATGAATAAAACCCGGTTTTTTTAATCATAATAAGTTCACAGTAAGCTAAATAAAGGAAAATAAGGGGACACAGTGCTTAAACTGATTTAACAAAAGGAAGGTTTATCGTTATAATGGAAAAGACTACTAATCGAAGGAGTAGATCTATGAATTGGTATGAAAAACTGAACAAGTACTTCCCCATCGAGGAAATGAAATCCAAGAAGCATATGGAAATGTTGATGAAGGAAAAAGGGGATGTATACCATAAGGATGAGGGACAATACCATGTCTTAATGTATGCTGAATTCGACTCATTCCTTTTTATCGACTACGTCTGGGTTTCCTCTCAAGCACGAGGAAAGGGGATTGGTCATAAGTTGATTGAAAAACTAAAAAGGCGGAATAAACCGATTATCCTGGAAGTGGAACCTGTTGATTATGATGATACGGATAGCGCCAAGCGGCTCCACTTCTATAAACGTGAAGGATTCAGCCATGCTCAGTATATAGATTATAACCGACGTTCCCTGGCTACGAATGAAGAAACACCGATGGAAATACTGTACTGGTCACCAAATGACGAACCTGAAGAAGAAATATATCAAAAAATGAAGCAAATGTACGAAGTGATTCATACGTATAAAGATGAAGAAATTTACGGAAAACCCTACCAGCCGGTTGATGAAGTTCTGAGTTATGATGAAGAACGCAATTCAAATGACATATTTGAAAACCTGACTGAGAAAGCATAAACTATAGCCTCCTGGTAATTTCAGGAACCGGGAGGCTATAGTTTTCAATTAGAGGGTTTAATTAAAAATGATTTAGGGAAGATTACAAGCAGATGGGAACATTTGGTGAACAAATATAATTTTTATCAACTTTTTTAGAAAATCCTCTACCTTTTGTTTGACAACTATAGTATAATTATACATATAAGTTATTTAAACTTATTTTAATTTAATAATAAGTTATCTGTTGTTCATGAAATGTTTATACATTCTAGATTGAGGAGTGAAGTTACATGGTAACACTTTATACCTCACCAAGCTGTACTTCTTGCAGAAAAGCTAAGGCATGGCTGGAAGAACAGGGCATACCATTTAATGAGCGTAATATATTTTCTGAACCATTGACACTCGATGAGATCAAGGAAATATTGCGTATGACCGAAGATGGTACTGATGAGATTATATCAACCCGATCGAAAGTTTTTCAAAAGCTGGATGTCAATATTGACCAATTACCGATGAAAGACTTGTTCAAATTGATTCAGCAAAATCCCGGGTTGCTGCGCCGGCCGATTATTCTTGATGAAAAACGGCTGCAGGTAGGATATAACGAAGATGAGATCCGCAGATTCCTGCCAAGAACGGTACGCACCTTCCAACTACGCGAAGCTCAGCGAATGGTTAACTGATTATCAGCAAGGATAAAAACAAAAAACGCAGATCCTTAAATACCAGGTCTGCGTTTTTTGTTTAACTGGAATCCAAGCTGTTCAAATCGATTACCCTGCAGTGTGGATATGAAGCAATGATTTTCGAGAACAGCTAGTGACAACAGGGGCAATATCAGTTAAAATATGAAATTAATCATCTGTATATAGGCATATAAATTTCCAATCACGAAGCCAGTATCATACAATGAAATTAAGGATTAATGATTGGTTATAAAAGTGTTCAAAATGGGAATATGAATAGTAATAGTATGAAATTGACTCTTCCACCATTTGGATTTGACCCTGAAAGTCATGACTCTTTTAACGAAGGGAGAGAAAAAGAATGGAAATAGAACGTATTAATGAAAATACGGTAAAGTTTTATATTACGTATGTAGATATTGAAGATCGCGGATTCCAGCGTGAAGAAATCTGGTATAACCGTGAACGGGGAGAACAGCTATTCTGGCAAATGATGGAAGAACTTAACTATAAAGAGGACTTTAACGTTGATGGTCCATTATGGATTCAAGTCCAGGCAATGGATAAGGGTTTGGAAATCGTTGTAACGAAAGCACAGATTTCCAAAGATGGTGAGAATATTGAACTTCCAGATGAGAATGGAAAAACAGTTGATATCTCAATGGACGATAAGATAGATGATGTTCTTGATGATAAGTTTGGCAAAGAAAAAGCAGACAAAGCCCCCGTGAAAGATGAAGGGGATGGCAGTCTTTCACTGATTGTCCGTTTCAGTGACTTTGAGGATGTCATTCAACTGAGTCATTATTTCATAGGCAATGATGATGAATTAGACAACATGCTTTACCATTATAAAGATGATTATTACTTGTATGTTGAGTTTCCGCAAGAAGAGGACGATGACAGGCAGGAAGACTTGCTCAGTCAAATATTTGAGTTCGCAAATGACACGGATGTAACCATTCATTTCCTTGAGGAATATGGTAAACAGATTTTTGAAAATGACACATTTGGACAAATCCGATACCATTTTCCAGCTGCGATTGGACGCTCTGAATAAAAAGAGTGTCTTTTTTTTTGCTTTTTTTCGGGCGGAATATGTTGATTGAATCTGCAGTGTGCATAGACGAAGAATAAAAGGTCAAGCCCTCCCGAAATTTATCGAATGCTCTATGGAAAAAATTATGTAAATTCCACGTTTAGATGTTATGCAGGGAAGGTATAGTTAAGTATCTTAAGGAAAGGAGAAGATAGGTATGAATTCTATCGAGCAATACGTACCTCCAGGTTTCTTGCAGGGATTGCAAAATATTATCATTGCTATCCTTGTTCTGCTGGTTGGATGGCTGATTGCCAAATTAATTAGCCGTGCTGTCGAAAAGGCTTTAAAGAAAACGGACCTGGATGAAAAGGTGTTTAACAAATTCCGCAGTAGTGACGAACCGATAAACTCCGACAAAATTATCGGTAGTACGGTCTACTACATACTGCTGGTTATTGTGTTCATTTTATTCTTTAACATTTTAAACTTGGACATGATAGCAAATCCATTATCAGACTTAATTTCGACAATATTCGGTTTTATCCCGGCAGTGCTGAAAGCAGCTCTTATATTAGTATTTGCCTGGGTGCTTGCCACTATTGTCAAATGGCTGATCGTGCAGGGCGGCAGCAAGCTGAATCTGCAAAAGCTGTTTTCTAAAATGAAAATTACTGACGACGAGGAAACAGCAAAAGGTTACTTAGAAAAAATCGGTGAGATAGTATTCTATCTGGTTTTATTACTGTTTGTCCCAGGTATTTTGAATGCACTTAGCATCACTGGTGTTTCAGAACCGTTCAGCAGTTTACTGAGTACGATGCTGGCATTTATTCCAAAGCTGGTTGCAGCTGCACTGATTTTTGCAATTGGCTGGTTTGTTGCTAAGATTGTCAAAAGCATTGTCGTGAATCTGCTGCATGCATCCGGGTCTGAAGGTCTCATCCGCAAGCTAAAGCTTCAAAATATGTTTGAGGGAACAAGCTTTGCACAATTTGTTGGAAATCTGATCTTTATCCTGATCATGATTCCGATTACGATTGCAGCACTTGAAAAATTGGAACTGGCAGGTATCACAGAGCCGGCAATTTCAATGCTGAATCAAATTATGAATATGCTGCCGAACATCCTGATAGCGATTGTACTGGTTCTGTTCGGAGTATGGCTTGGAAAATTCATTGGCGGATTTGTGCAGCAATTCCTCAAAAATGTCGGGTTTGATCGACTGACATCGAAAATGCAAATCGGCAATAAGGATGCTTCTTCATCCAAGATGACACCATCTGCTGTAACAGGCTATATTGTTCAGGTTTTGATTATATTCTTCCTGACAGTACAGGCATTGTACCTGATCAAACTGGATTTCCTGGTGGATATAGCATCAGGCATAACAGCATATCTGCCAAATGTACTGGCAGCCGTGCTCATTCTTGGAGTTGCATTAATTATTGCAAACATCGTCGAGAAAGTGCTTGTCAATTTGCTATCAGGACCGGCCATTAAAATTCTGGCAGGTTTTGCAAAATATGCGATTTTGGCACTTGCCGTATTCATGGCACTGACCCAATTAGGCATTGCCGTATCAATTGTAACCTCTGCCTTTACGCTTATTCTGGGCGGCCTGGCATTAGCATTCGGCCTTGCGTTTGGACTGGGCGGAAAAGAATTTGCCGGAAAATATCTGCGTAAATTCGATGAGACAATTGAAGAAACAAAAGTAAACGACAGAGAATAATATTCATCCAGCTAATGAGAAGCATCCGCTTAAGACGGGTGCTTCTTAAATATTTTCTGTTTTTTTGCAGGGTTTTGTTGTCCTTTGTCGAATATTAAGTTTGGAGGTGCTAATTTTATGCTGCAAGCGAAAACTGAATATGGAAACATCATTACACTGGCATCATTCACACAAAAGGAAATCTCATCATTGAAGGAACATACGCAGTTCTTTTGTCCGGCGTGTCAGGAGCCAGTCATCGCGAAAGCGGGTTCCAAAATGATACCACATTTTGCCCACACTTCGAAAAGCAACTGTCCGGTCCGGGAAGGTGGTGAAGGACCGTATCACGAAAAAGGTAAGCTGCTGCTTTATCAATGGCTTAAATACCAGCAGCTTGATGCCCAATTGGAGGCATATCTACCGACAATCAGCCAGCGCTCTGATATCCTGATTAAGCTAAAGAACAAGACGGTGGCGATTGAGTACCAGTGTGCCAGAATCCCGTCCGCCGAGATCATTAAACGCAATAAGGGTTACCAACGTGAGGGGATTGTACCCATCTGGATTTTGGGAGCCAATCAATTTAATCGCCGTAAACGGAATGAAATCGGAATTGATCAGTTTCAGCTTCATTTCATCCACCAGTTCTCTTCAGATTTTCCGCTAACATTATATTTCTTCTGTCCCAACACACTTCGATTTATTTCATTTCAGGATCTGTATTTCCCGGTAATGCAGCGGGCAATGGGGAAGATAACCATTCGCAAATTAAATGACATGGTGTTTACTGATTTGTTCAATGCTTCTTCTTTTACCCGACAGGATCTATTTCAAAGTTGGAAACAGGAAAAGCGGTCGTTCCGTATACGTCCTTCCAGACGCATGTTTGGCCGGGAACTGATGTGGAATCAATGGCTTTATGCCAATGCCGCGCATCGTGAAACCCTTCCATCCATTATTTATCTTCCTGTATCCGCACAATTTAGGATGAAAACACAGCCATGGGACTGGCAGAGCCGTCTGTGTCTTGAAATTATTCATCCAATCGCAGCAGGTGGAACATTCAGTCTTCAACGATGCATGCATATGCTGCGCCACCATGTTCGCCATTCAGCGTCATTTCCCCTGATTAATTCAAATGCAAACCCTGTTTATCAGTATCTCCAGCTCCTGGAACAGCTGAGAATCATTCGTGAGACCGCTCCCAATCACTTCACCAAGCAAAATCCGATTATCTTTTATGAGCATATCGAATCTGCCTTGAAAGGAGACGAATTGTTACTGGATCAATTTATCTCATCTTCATAAAGCAAAACACGGGCATGATTCATGAATGATTCGTTATACTAAATAATAGGCAGGAGTTTTTAACAGCAGAATAGAATATTATATGTATCTGGATTTATAAGGAGGACTCGCACATGGCAAATGCCACAAAAGAACTGCCGAAACGAAGCGAAATACCGGAAGAACGCAAATGGAAACTGGAAGATATTTTTGCAACGGACGAAGACTGGGAGAAAGAATTGGAATCACTGAAAAAGGCTCTGCCTGCAATTGAGAAATTCCAGGGGAAAATTGCTGATTCCCCGCAAAATCTGTATGATGTGCTGCAACTTCAGGATCAGCTGTCAGAGCGTCTTGGCAAATTGTTTACATACGCCCATATGCGCTATGATCAGGACACGACCAATTCAAAGTATCAGGCGATGGATTCCAAAGCGGAAAACGTCTTAACCAAAGCTTCAAGTTCAATGAGCTATATCGTGCCGGAAATTTTGGAGATGGACGAGGAGAAGCTGCGTGGATTTTTGGATGAACAAGAGGATTTAAAATTGTATGAACATGTCCTCGATGAAATTAACCGGCAGCGTCCGCATGTGCTCAATGAAAGAGAGGAAGCACTGCTGGCGGAAGCGTCGGAACCGATGTCAAGCGCATCCAATACGTTCAGCATGCTAAACAATGCCGATTTAAAGTTTCCGTCGATTAAAAATGAAAACGGGGAAGAGGTGGACCTGACACATGGCCGGTACATTGGTTTTTTGAAATCGAAAGACCGTGACGTCCGGAAATCGGCTTTTAAAGCGATGTACGATACGTATGGTGAATTTATTAACACGTTCGCATCAACCTTGACCGGCACCGTGAAAACGGACAACTTCAATGCCAAAGTCCGGAACTATGATTCCGCCCGTCAGGCGGCATTGGACAGCAATAACATCCCGGAGCAGGTGTACGATAATTTGGTTGAGGCAGTAAATGAAAAGCTTCCGCTCCTGCACCGTTACATGCGGTTGCGCAAAAAGGTGCTCGGAATGGATGAGCTGCACATGTATGATATTTATACACCGCTTGTTCAGGATGCCGATATGGACATCCCGTATGAACAGGCTCAGCAATATGTGCTGCAGGGCTTGGAACCATTGGGAGATGACTATGTCAGTGTGCTGAAGAAAGGCTTTGAAAGCCGCTGGATTGACGTCGATGAAAATAAGGGTAAACGGAGCGGTGCCTATTCATCCGGTGCATATGGGACCCATCCGTATATCTTGCTGAACTGGCAGGATAAACTGGATGATCTGTTCACATTGGCGCATGAATTGGGACATTCCCTGCACAGCTATTACACACACAAATCACAGCCATTCCGCTATGGCAACTATTCGATTTTTGTGGCCGAAGTGGCATCGACAACCAATGAAGCTCTGTTAAATGATTACTTGCTGAAAAATGTTGATGACGAGAAACAGAAGCTCTTTTTGCTGAACCATTATCTTGAAGGTTTCCGGGGTACTGTTTTCCGTCAGACTATGTTTGCTGAATTTGAACATGAGATTCATAAACGCATGCAAAATGGTGAAGCAATGACAGCAGAATCATTAACGGAGATTTATTATGATCTCAACAAAAAATATTATGGGGAAGATGTCGTTTCAGATGAAGAAATCGGCAAAGAATGGGCGCGTATCCCGCATTTCTACATGAATTATTATGTGTACCAGTACGCAACCGGGTTTTCCGCTGCAACTACACTTGCACATAACATTCTGAATGGGGAAGAGGGAGCGGTTGACCGTTATCTCGATTTCTTGAAGGCAGGCAGCAGTGATTACCCGATTGAGGTGCTGAAAAAAGCCGGTGTTGATATGACTTCAAAAGAACCGATACTGTCAGCACTCGATGTGTTTGAGGAAAAATTGAATGAAATGGAAGAATTGCTGCTGAAATAAGTTCGGCATAAACGGCTGTCACCCTCGGTGGCAGTCTTTTATTTTGTCAGCGAGTGCAAACTAGTTATAGAATCAGGACTCTGCGACACTATCAGCGGAAGGATGGAAACATCTGCAGAAGGGGCTCGGTATCAGCAGAAGAGCGGAAATATCAGCGGAAGGAACCAAGTATCAGCGGAAGGGGCTCGGTATCAACAGAAGAGCGGAAATATCAGCAGAAGATAATTTTATCGACAGAACAGCATGGTCATGGAGAATACAGGTTGTTCTGGTGAAAGCTGAATCTGAGCAGGAAGCTGAAGTTTTGCCCTAAGGTGCCCGCCTGCCCGAACCGGAAATCAACCCTGTCACTATATCGCAGTTTATGAATTAAGTGCCACAGCGCCGTATTTATGTCGGCTTTTATATGATATAATAAATTTTGGCTTAAATGACAGCAGGGTTGAAACTGCTTATGAACAACAAGGATGGGATCACTTTGACACTGAATAGGGTACTGCCGGTTCTCTTTTCCATAATGTTTCTTGTTATGGTCGGGTTTGGTATTATTATTCCAGTGCTGCCGTTCTACGCAGAGGAACTGGGGGCTTCACCGGCTGAGCTTGGATTATTAATGGCGGTTTATTCATTCATGCAATTTATATTTGCCCCGATGTGGGGAAAGGTTTCCGATAGAATCGGTCGAAAGCCGGTGATTATGATTGGTATTTTCGGGCTTTCTTTATCCTTTTTCATGCTGGCATTGTCCACAAACCTATGGATGCTGTTTGCCGCCCGGATAATTGGCGGTTTATTATCGGCAGCGAACATGCCGACCGTGATGGCATACGTTGCTGATATAACTACAGAAGATGAACGCGGAAAAGGCATGGGAATTGTCGGGGCAGCCACCGGACTGGGTTTCATATTGGGCCCGGCAATTGGCGGGATTTTCACAAATATTAATCTCGAGGCGCCATTTTATATCGCCGGGATATTATCATTTATAACACTAATTCTGGTATTATTCATCCTGAAAGAGTCAATCCATCTTTCTGAAAATAAAGCTGCCTCGAAAAATAATTTATCATGGGGCAAAGCTTTGCGCGATCCAATCGCTATGTTATATTTTCTGCAATTTTTCGTATCATTATCGCTATCCGGATTGGAGGCAACATTTGCTTATTTTGCAGCAGCAACGGCAGGACTTGATGCTGTTACATTAGGTTACATTTTTATGATCATGGGATTGGCCAGTGCCGCTGTACAGGGATCGATGGGGAAATTGACAAAGAAATTCGGGGAAGCGGTTATTATTCAGGCGGGTATTCTCATTTCAGCCGCCGGATTCGGACTAATCCTTTTCACCCAAAACTTTACGACCGCGGCTATTTTTCTGGCGATTTTCGGTGTCGGTAATGGCGTGATCCGCCCTAGTGTTTCCTCACTTTTAACTAAAAAATCCAAAATGGGGTACGGACTGGTGACTGGATATTTGTCCTCATTCGATTCACTTGGAAGAATAATAGGGCCCGTACTTGGGGGACTTTTGTATTCCGTTGCCATTGGCCTCCCTTATATTTCCGGTATTTTCTTATCCATACTGGCATATGTCCTGTTCCGCATTTTTGCATCAAAATCAAACCTGGAAGCCGGACAAGGGACACCTGCCGAATAGATCTTTATCTCGTCTTGACAGGCAGTCATCCGCGCATCCGGCCACGGTAAACATTCCGGTGTGTAAATGTGAAAATGGTTAAATAAATCGAGATAAAAAGCATTGGCAGCGTAATATACAATGGAATCAGCTGCATCAGTCCGAGTATATTCAAAAACGCAGCAATCACCATTATAATGAGAAAAACAAACGGTAGAATTTCTTTCATAGTATCCTCCTCAAGTACTGGAATCTTAATGGCTGATTTCGTTGCCATAGATCCCCTTACGGCGAAATCATGCCGCTGTTACAAAATATGTGACAAACATGTGAAATAGAACCGTGACATTTTTGTGAAATGCTGAACACGCTAATTGATAAATGAAGCGTCTATTGATACGATTAATAATGTGATATGAGTCACAAACAAAAACCCCTTTGTTTTTGATCATGAAACTTTCTCCCATCCCCCTTTGTTTATACAGAGACGGAGAATAACAGGATGTACGCTGCCCCGTACATCCTGTTTTATTTTACGGGAAAAAGAAGGAAGGCTCTTTTTCTGCTGCCTTGTGTGAACACCGACTTCTTTAAAACAAAAAACCCAAAGTTATCCTCTTTAACTTTGAGTTTCATACATCAATATATTCCCAAAATGTACCGTATTTTACCGGGATTTTTTTGACCGACTGACGCAGCTGCATTTTTTTCATTTCTTTATCGGTTTTCGCTTCTGACCAGTCGTATACAACGGATACCTCTTTACTGCCCACAACCTGATAATACTGTACAAAGTGTTCGAGCGGCGGTTTGCTCGATGGAACAGGGTCTTTCTGCAGAATCTGCTTCAATATTTCCACATAGATATCATAGGGATAGAGCCCCGAAATTTTAATGCCCTGTTCATCTGTTTTCTGATTGAAAAACACAATCGTCGGAATATAGTCCACTTCCATCTCCCGTGTCAGCTTCAAATCAGATTGGAACGCTTTTTTGGCTGATTGTGAATACAAATCATTTGTAAATTCCTCATAATCCAGATTGGCTTCTTCGGCGCATTTCAGCAAAATGGACACGTCGGATATGTTTTCTTTGCCAAGGAACGCGCTCTCCTGAATCCTTCTTAAAAATGTCTTTCCCGCTTTTTTGCCCTGCAGTTCAGCCGCCTTTATGGCAAGCGAAGCAATCCATGGCGACGTGATGTCATTTTCTGTCCATAAGTCGCCGTCACATGACATACCGGTGCGAGAAGCGGTTTTTTCCCAGATGTGCTTTAAGCGTTTTGGTTTATCAAAAATATCTTTATTTAATTCGTTTAATTGCCCGCTGAGAATCGGCTGTAAGGTGAAAAAACGCCCATACTCAATGGACAGCTTTTTTAAATAAGGCTCGAGTGACCAGCATTCGGGACATAACGGATCGATAAAAACATATATTTCAACCGGTTTTTGAACAAAATCGACGTAGCTATATTTTGACGATGTGTTTGTGTTATTTGAGCTTGATAATCCTGCCTGATTCGAACTCACATCGATTCTCCTTTCTAAAGGATGTCAGAAAATCAACAAATAGCCATAAGTAACGGAATGCCGCCAATTTCTGCCGGCTGATGAAATTCTGTTTTTGGAAACCTTGTGTATTCATTTGTCAGGTGTATTCATCATATGGTGTGCGGTCATGGTCAGTTTCTCAAATATAGCTGTACGATACGGTTCTTCAATTGCTGCTTCGTTAAGCGCTGCATTCATACATTCCAGCCATGCATCCCGGCGCTCTGGTGTGATTTCAAATGGCAAGTGGCGCCGGCGCATCATCGGATGACCCCGGTCTTCGATATACCATCTTGGACCACCGAAGAACTGTGTCAAAAATAACCGCTGTTTCCTCGCTGTTTCAGTTAGATCCTCCGGGAAAATAGGGATTAGTTTTGGATGATTTCCGACACGTTTATAAAATGCCGTCACTAAGATGTCTATCGTTTCGAATCCGCCGATTGCTTCATATATTGTTCCAGTTTTTTTCATCAGTTTGTACTCCTCATACATTTGTATATATTCTAGCAACGACAAAAAGTAAGAGCAACTAATCTGATTTGCGGTGCCGCTTATTTTCAGGGGCTGAATTGAAAAAACGCTGGATTTTGTTCGGAGTATACCGCTTGTCTATGCTGAAATCTTTCATAATGTCATTCATTGCTTTAAGTCCGGCTGTTTCGGATTGTGCTTCTATTTCCAGTTCATAATCGTCATTGCCGTGGTAAGTGCTGTAATCGAGGACCAGCAGCACATTTTTATAATCCAATTCACGGCGTCTGGTTGTCAGACTGCCATAATAAGTAAGATCTTCTGCATGGATGTTGTTGGCGGCCATCCGTTCGGCGATGTTGTTTTTCAATGTTATATTTCCGTTGAACCATTGCTCTGCTTCCTCATCAGATAACGCATCATGCGTTTCCAAAAGGCCCTGAGGGTGTGGTTCTTTCAGCGTTGATGTGAATGCACCATTCTTCTCCCTGATTCTAAGCGCACAGCCCAGTTCCTTTAACGCGAAACCAGCTGTTTCAAAGTAATGGTTGACCTGCAGTTGTGCATTTTCCGGGAAGGGAAGTCCTTCCTGAAGTCGTGTATACTCTGATTCCGTTAATAGATTTTTATATTCCATCTCAATCTCCTGCGTCAATTGGAACCCTCCATGATTAATTGTCCCTACATGCCCGGATCTGTTCAACTAACGAGGCTGGGACATGACTAATCGATCAATTCTAAGGATGAACCATATACTCCTTAAGCGAAGTATATTTCCGGAGCGGGGTATATGCACCAACTGTAATTACTATTTTTCTTTAATATAAAGACTTTTGTCCCAACCACGCAGTTTTACTTAATTATGGCGAATGATGCACAATTATGCAAAGAATTCCCGTTGAATATGTTATGATAATTGAAGGAAAGAGATGACCCGACAGGTGGTGTAACGAATGAACTGGGAAGCATTGCTTGCCCCTTATGCCCAGGCAGTAGAGGAATTAAAAATAAAATTAAAAGGTATACGAAAACAATATGAATATGAATCCAAACACTCACCGATCGAATTTATAACCGGGCGTGTTAAACCGGTTCCGAGTATTTTGGAAAAAGCTGAAACAAAACGAATCCCGCTCGACAAAATTGAAGAATTGCAGGACATAGCAGGAGTCCGGGTTGTTTGTCCCTTTGTCGATGATATATATGCGATCGTTGAAATGATCCGGTCCCGTAAAGATTTGCACATCAACGAAGAAAAAGACTATGTGTCACATAAGAAAAAAAGCGGCTATCGCTCTTATCACATTATTATTGAGTACCCTGTCGAAACGATCCATGGGGTGAAAATGGTCATTGCAGAAATCCAGATCCGTACGCTGGCGATGAACTTCTGGGCGACCAATGAACATTCCCTGAACTATAAATATAAGGGTAAAATCCCGGAACATATTCAATCCAGACTGCAGCGTGCAGCTGAAGCAGCTTTTAAACTTGACGAGGAAATGTCCATCATTAAAAATGAAGTACAGGAAGCAAAGCGAATATTCCATCGAAAATAAGGAGGGCCTGACAGTGAAGTTCGCGATTGTGTCTAAAGGTGACGACCGATCTAATAAAATACAGGCAACTATGAAGCAATATTTATCAGATTTTAATCTGGAATATGATGAGACAAGACCGGATTTGGTTATCTCCGTCGGTGGGGACGGAACTTTTCTGGAGGCTTTTCATCAATATATTCACTGCCTTGATTCAACATCGTTTATCGGGGTACATACAGGGCATCTGGGTTTTTATGCAGACTGGACACCGGAAGAAGTCGAGAAATTGATTATTGAAATCGCCAAAACACCTTTTCAGGTTGTCGAATACCCGCTTCTTGAGGTGACCATCCGTGATGTTGACGGCGGGGAAGAAACCCGGTATCTCGCACTAAATGAAGCGACGATTAAAACAGCTGAGGGCTCGGTTGTATTTGATGTCGAAATTAAAGGAGCCCATTTCGAAACATTCCGTGGTGACGGGCTGTGCATTTCCACACCATCCGGCAGTACCGCCTATAATAAAGCGCTTGGAGGTGGTATCATCCATCCGTCGCTTGAAGCAATTCAGATGACGGAAATTGCTTCGATCAACAACCGAGTCTTCCGGACAATCGGTTCACCCCTGATTTTGCCGAAGCATCATACATGCATGCTGAAACCGATAGGCAGGAAAAAAACGTTTTTAATAGCGGTTGACCATTTTACAAAGAATTACAGCGAGGTCAAATCCATTCAGTGCCGGGTAGCCAAAGAACGCGTACGGTTCGCACGGTTCAGGCCTTTCCCATTTTGGGATCGGGTCCGTGATTCCTTTGTTGCTGATGATGACGATGTTTAATAAGGTAACAATTCCACCTGAGGATGGTGCAGCATGAAATGGACGATAACCCAACAGCATGAAGGGGTAATGATACGAAGCTATTTACAGCAAAAGCATAAATTTTCAAAGCGGATGATCAAACACATTATTCATGGCGGCGGTGCCATAAAAGTGAACGGCACCAACCGGACGGTCAAATACGAGCTGAACGCGGGAGATGTGGTTGCTGTCACGTTTCCTGAAGAGAGAAAAGGGGCCATGATGATTCCGGAGAAAATGCCGCTGGACATACTTTATGAAGATGACGCCGTTCTGGTTATCAACAAACCGCCGGGACGGGCAGTCATCCCATCATATGTCCACACATCGGGTACGATTGCCAATGGGGTATTGGCACATTATGAGGAGCAGGGGCTTTCTTATACATTTCACCCAGTAACCCGGCTTGACCGGGACACATCTGGTGTAATGCTTATTGCCAAGCATCGCTGGAGTCATTCGTTGCTGTCAGATGCACAAAAAAATGGGATGATTTCACGTGCCTATTATGCGATTATCGAAGGGCACCTGCAGCAAAAAACAGGAACCATCGATGCGCCGATTGGCCGCAAAGAAGGTTCGATCATTGAGCGGACGGTCACCACCAGGGGCAAACATGCCGTGACGCATTACACCGTTTTGAATGAATTCAGTCATCATACACTTGTTCATGTCAGGCTGGAAACAGGCCGTACACATCAAATCCGTGTCCATTGTTCGCATGCCGGCTATCCGCTGGCAGGTGATGATCTGTACGGCGGGGTGACTGATCATATTGACCGGCAGGCCCTGCACTGTCATAAGCTGTCATTTGAACATCCGATTACAGGGGAGCAAATGTGTTTTTCTGTTAAAATGCCGGATGATATGAAACAAAATGAGTGGTGAGAATATCTTTAATCAAAATATTGGAATTTTTCCACCACGAACGGTTGCTTTGACGGTACGGAAATGGCTTTCTCTTCCGGCAGCCGGAATGCTGTCAATTTATTGCCAAAGACACACCCTGTATCAATATTAATGGTTTTATGAATAGTGCGGGGCTCCATAACGGGTGTATGGCCGTATACAATCCAGCGGCTGCCTTTATACTGCTGTGCCCAATCACGTCTGACAGGTCTGCCATCAGCATAAAATTTGCCGGTAACATCACCATAAAGGACAAATGAACGTACCTTCCGATCATACCGTCCGATATAGTGTTCCTTTATTCCGGCGTGCGCCACAATCGTATTCGCATCATGCAATTCCAGATAGAGCGGTGCCTGTTCGTAAAGTTCCATGAATTGTTTTCTGACCAAATGCTGTTCGGATTGGGAAAGTTTTCTGTATTCTTCGACGGTCGTCTCAAGTCCGTGCCGCACCTGGACATTGTTCCCCAAAAAGTAACGATACAGTTTATCGCAATGGTTGCCGGGCACATAATGCGCCTTCTGCTGCTGCACGACCATATCATGGACGAGTTGTATCATGTCCATTGAATGTGGACCCCGATCAGTTATATCACCGAGAAAAACAGGAACTCTGCCGTCGGGATGCGCAAAGGACTGCTGTTTTCGCGCATACCCCATTGCTGAAAAAAGTGTATGCAATTCGCTGGTGCACCCATGTACATCCCCGATGACATCATAACCCATTAATTATTCCACCTTGTTTCAAACATGTATTCCTTCGTTCTTGAATGGACGTTCAGCACAATCCCGATAGCGAGCATATACGTAAGTGTTGAGCTTCCGCCATAGCTTAGGAACGGAAGTGGAAGACCGGTAATCGGCAGCAGCTGAATCGACATGCCGATATTTTGAAAAATTTGATAGGCAAACATGCCGACCATTCCGGTGACAAGATAGCTGCCATACTCATCATTGCTCTGGATGGCTATATGAATCAGCCGGTAAATCAATAGAAAAAGCAGTGTGACGACAATGCTGGAGCCAATAAACCCGAACTGTTCGGCAACCGCCGTAAAAATCATGTCGGTATGCTGTTCCGGAACAGAGACTTCCAGGTCACTGATGCCTTTTCCGAATAGCTGACCCGATCCAATCGCCATCATGGCTGTAATCAGCTGGTAGCCGTATCCGCCGTTTGTCTCCTCAGGGTTGAGCCAGCCGATGAATCTGCCTGCAACGTGTCCTAGTCCCGACCGGTCAAGGAATTCGGCGACAATATCGGGAAAAAAATACCATACAGCGGCAATCAAGGCGGTGCCGGCAAGGGCGATGAACAGAAGGAATAAAAGAATCCGCCATCTGATCCCCGAAACGAGCACCATGCTGGCTGCAATTGCTGAAAGTACCAGAAATCCTCCCAAATCCGGCTGCGTCGCTACCAAAAACATGGGCGGGAGCGACAAAACGACAATTTTTACGAGCAATATAATGTCACTTTTAAACGTTTTCTTAACGTATTTGCCATTGTGACGGACGATAACATGTGCCAATGTCATGACAAGGATGACCTTTATAAACTCGCCGGGCTGGATCGACATACCCGGAAATTGAAACCAGCTCACGGCACCATTTACTTCAGTTACAATACTGGGCGGGAATCCGATGAAAAGCATAAACAGCGATAATATGCCAATTCCATAAAAAATCCAGGTAATCTGGTGGAACCGGTCATAATCGATCAGCATTACCGCCGCGATAATAAGACCGCCGGCGATATACCACATGCCTTGCTTCAGCCAGTAACCAGAACCTTCACTGGCCGAAAAAGTCGGTTCCAGTGTATGTAACGTAAATATGCTGGCCAGTCCAAGCAGTATAAGTATGGATAATATTGTATAATCTATATTAATTCGGTTCTGCATGATTCAACCTAACTTTCCGTAGAATTCTTGTTGCTTGGGACAAAATTTTACAGTGTATGTTTAAAAAGAGGATAAACCGGACTTTTTGAACTACCTGTTTAAGGGAATGATAGATTTAGCGACAAAATTCACCAAAGTATATGAACCCATTATACCTTTAGTTTACATGAAATCAATTGATAAATTAAGCATTATAGTCAAAAAATTATAGGCGGGTTTTAAGTTTTGGGTGAGCCTCTTATCGTGTATAATGGTACATTGTGAAAGGACGTGGGCGTATGGAAAATAACGTTTCAGAACGGTTTCTTCAGGACGAATTACAGACACTTGCCGCGAATCAAAAAATCGATTCATTCAGGGAAAAATTTCTGGACATGCATCCGTATGATCAGGCGTCGTTTTTCATGGATCAGCCGGAAGAGGTACGTTTGTACATTTATACATATCTGTCTCCGGAAGAAACAGCGGATATCATGGAACATATTGAACTGGATGATATCAAACCACTGTTTACCGAAATGGACCCGCGTTATGCGGCAATGGTTATTGCAGAAATGGCGACAGATGATGCTGTCGATATTTTAAATGAACTGGAGAAAGATGTGGTCGTCAGCCTGCTGACCATTATGGATGATAAAAATGCTGCCGAAATAAAGGAATTGCTTCATTACGAAGAAGAAACCGCCGGCAGTATCATGACCACCGAATTTGTAGCGGTTTATGAGTCCAAAACGATCAAGGATACCATGCAATATTTGAAAGCAGAGGCACCTGAGGCAGAGACAATTTATTATTTATATGTGATTGATGAAGATAAGCATCTCGTTGGAGTGGTTTCACTTAGAGATTTGATAATAGCTGAATCGGATATGCGGGTTGCCGATGTCATGAGTGAGAATGTACTTTCCGTATCAGTGGCAAAAGATCAGGAAGAAGTTGCCCGGATGATTCGGGACTATGATTTCCTGGCACTTCCGGTTGTCGACTTTCAGAATCACTTGCTCGGTATTATAACCGTTGATGATATACTGGACGTCATGGAAGAGGAAGCCGGCGAAGATTACTCCAAGCTTGCCGGTGTATCTGATATGGACAGCCCGAAAGACAGTGCATTCATCTCGGCAAAAAAACGTCTCCCCTGGCTTGTTATTCTCTTATTTCTTGGGATGTTAACGGCAAGCCTGATCGGGCAGTTTGAGCAGACACTTGAACAGGTGGCTGTTCTGGCCATTTTCATTCCGTTGCTCGCCGGGATGGCCGGGAATACAGGAACCCAGGCACTGGCAGTTGCCGTGCGGAGTATTTCAACAGGGGATTATGCTAAACAGGGAAAAATGAAGCTTATTGCCCGTGAAGCAGTCACCGGACTGATTAACGGCATCGTCTGCGGCGCATTGTTAACAGCAATTGTTTACTTTTGGCAGGATGACTTTTTCCTCGGGCTGCTGGTCGGGTTATCAATTATGATAACGCTGGTGGTTGCCACCCTTGCAGGGGCTCTTGTACCGATGTTGATGGATCGGCTCCATATTGATCCAGCTGTTGCTTCAGGGCCATTTATCACGACCATTAATGATATTATTTCCATTTTAATTTATTTCGGCCTTGCAACAATGTTCATGCAATATTTGATATAGATTCATCGTTTTAACGGACGAGCGGGAAAATCGCCCGCTGAATGAAGTTTCACTTTTTCCCGCATGTAATGGTCAGTAATCCGCCAAAAAACGGCGGCTAACTGCCCATAAATGCCCGATTCTGTTCAACTAACATTCAGCGGGAAAATCGCCCGCTGAATGAAGTTTCACTTTATAGGCATACACACATTTGATAAAGGGTTCATATAATGGGTTGACGAATGGACTAATAAAGGAGCGTATGATAAATGGGAGACAATAAAAGCGCGAAAAGCCCATTACTCTACATTCATCAGCCGTATGTACGCACACCCGGGGCATCAATGCAGAGCCATTATATGACACCGAAGAAACAGCGTGATGATAAGAAAAAAGAACACAATAAGGTAATAAAACGCCCGGTGAACCGCAATCATTTTACGAAACAGGTTGAATCAGAAGACACAGAAGAAGCAGAGGAAGCAGGGGAGCAGATAGAGTCCTCTGAAGACAGTCCTGAACATAAGGATAGCGGTCAGGAACGGAAAAAATTTAGGGAAATGACAGTGGAGGAACGTATTGACTACTTCCTGAACCCGCCGAAGCACGCCCCTGTCATGCGGTGTGAAGTGAAAACGGAGGAGCGGAAATACCGGGGGACGATTGTTGATTCCCAGGGTGAAAAAGTTTATATGAGGGTCGGCAGACGGACGACACCAACGACAATTCCGATTGATTCGATTAATGAAATACGAATGATTGGATTTTAAAATGAAAGAATCAATAATAAAAAAGGTGCTCCGAAAAAACGGAGCACCTTACTTTTATTTGCCTGATTAGGTGACTGCATTTACCGCCGGCAGGCAAGTTACATGGCAGAAGCAGTTTAAGTCTACTGTTATGCAGATGCCAGTAGCGCATAGCGGTTTTGTATCCTGATCTACCGGATTTTCCGGGCAGTTGTCATCATCATTAGGATCTCTCAATAGTTCAACAACTGCACAGCAATCATCATCTACCCGCTTGACACGGAAGAAAAAGCTTGATGTCATCTCACCAACATCATCCGGGTTTGCACCAAACCCTAGGAATGGTTTGCAGCTGTCTTTGCAGTATAGAATGACCGGAACCGTGTCGAGACCGTTTCCTGCTTCATTATCACCCAGCAAATCGCTTATTGACTGCTCGCAGCTGGTAGAGCAGCAATTTTCAATAACATCGTTTTGTGCTTCTGTAATTTCCCGTAAAATATCGCAGACACAGTTGCCTGAATGAAAATCTTTTCCACAACCCATGAATTATTACCCCTTTCTTGAGTATTGACTTGGTGTCTCTAATAAGATATGTGTCATTGGGTATATGGTGTGGGCACTCGTCTCCATTAGGCAAATATTTCTGAAGGCAAATGTCAAAACGCCGTCTTGTTAAGCCCGATTATTCAGTGGCAATCACCGGTTTAAAGCCTTAAAAGAATCTTTGATAGTTATTGGGACATTTGTCTATACCTTATGACAAAAAGTACATAGACTAATAACGATCATGATTTCAAATCATAAGGAGTGTTTATGAGATGTCTGACCATAAAGATCATAAAAAAGTTATTCATGTAAAGGATTTAGTGATTAAAGCGGATAATGTCCATATAGAACCGCAGCGGCACCATCAACGCCGGGATCCTTTTTTTGGCCGCTGGATGGGAAGAGATGATGAAGCACATGAAAAATCAATGGATAAACATGATGATCATCATGAAGAAAGCTCAGAAGACAAAAAGGGCAGGGGTCCGTCGTCCTGGATTTAATGATAACGGCTGAGGGCAGCTATATGGCTGTCTTTTTTCTTTGTTGGAATGGTGCTTTGCTTAAAGGAAGGGGGGCTGGCAGGATGAATAATCGATTGATCCGGACACTGCAGATTATTGAGAAACATTTAGAGAAAAATGAGAAGTGGTTTCAATATCCCGAAAAGAAAATGCGTTCATTTGATGCTGAAATGCAAAACTGGGATAAAGAGTTTCGGAAAGGGATAGCATCATTCGAAAAAAGGATGGCTGAATTTGAGAAACTCATGGAGTGAGGGTGAACTGTCGAGCTCCGAGACAGTTCACCCTCAAAACATCAGCCCGAGTATCAAAACATCAGCCCGAGCGTCGCAACTTGGGGCTAAAGTATAATACATGGCCGACAACCCTAATTCCTATAATGGTATAACATCACAAATAGTTTTTGTTGGTTTTCCTGCCATTCCGCGTAGTAAACTTCTTCAACAGTGGAAATATTTTGTTTGTACAGTTCTTCTTCCAGCCACACTCTGGTCAGATTTGCCTCTTTCAGATTATCCCATATTATTTCCCCATCATTAATAATCGTCCTGCCTAATTTAACAGGGGACGGTGTAACATTGAGATCGGCATTTGTTGGTGTTTGATACTCCGGCTTTTTTAAAATTGAAATGGTTCCATCTGTCTCGAGGACGGCATATTCCACTTCCTCGAGCGAAAATACTTCCTTGGAACGAAGCATGTGCTGAAGCTGATTGATATCGAGTGCATTTTGTTTAAGGACATCATATATAATATGTCCTTTATGAATCACAATGGCAGGCCGGCCTTCCAGAAGTGATCGGGA
The DNA here is from genome assembly GCF_035301675.1 of Lentibacillus sp. Lineage (NCBI taxonomy): Bacteria > Bacillati > Bacillota > Bacilli > Caryophanales > Bacillaceae > Lentibacillus > Lentibacillus sp. Next base: position 25,389 of record NZ_DATGTT010000027.1, read on the forward strand.
TCCTTTGTATTTTTGGGTGATAACCTCTGTAATATATAACAGTGTGCCCCACAGAATCACTAAAAAGGCGATCTCCGGTATTCCCGATTCTTTTTCAAATAAGGCATTCCCGACAAGTTCACCCAATATGACAGCGGAGATGAAATCAAATGGGGTCAATGAGGAAATTTGTGTTTTTCCGAGCACTTTTACCAGCACAAATAAAGCAATGAACCCAAAAATGGTGTCACCAAACATCAGGAGATACTCATTCAATGGCTATTCCCCCTCGAGTATACTCTTTATAGCATAACCATCCGATGGGGAATCCATGCAGAATGTGTCAAGGAGGGATTGCCAAAAAGAGGGTATCCATGCCGCAGAACAGGATACCCTCTCATTTTAATGTTTTTGTCATGGTTACGTGCGGTATCCCCGCATCCATAAATTCGCCGGATACAACGTCATACCCCAGCCTTTGATAAAAATCAATCGCATGTGTCTGGGCATTCAGTTTAGACTTCTCATAGCCTTCTTTTCTGATGACATCTTCCATTGTCCGGATCAGCTCAGCCCCGTAGGATTTTCCGCGCTGATTTTTCAGGACACAAATGCGTTCCAGTTTACCGTATTGATCAACAAAACGTACCCGGGAGGCCGCAATTGGCATGTCGTTCTCGTATCCAATCAAGTGGAGGGCCTCTTCGTCAAATTCGTCAATCTCAACTTCAGGTGGTACATTTTGCTCATGAACAAACACGGTCGTTCGCACGTCGTAAGCCAGTTGCTTTTCTTCCGGTGTTTCGATAGCCTTAATGATCATAGAACTTCTTTACCGAATACAAAAGATTCATAAACGGTCCAAATCCCATTATCCAGCTGATACACCAGATGAAAGCGGTCAACGGATTCATCAAGCTGAATATCTTTCATGCGAAGACTGCCATATACGTCTGAATGCTCGTCCTGTGACAGTTTTTGTGCAATGGTGACATGCGGTACAAAGGAATAGGTCTGATTTTCAGGAAATTTGCCCGTTTGCATTTTGTCAGCGAGGTCAGTCAATTGCTGATGATCGTTGACTTTTAAATAAATTGTGTTGGTAACAGGCGCAAATGTGCTCACTTTATTAATGGAAATATTAAAAGGTTCTGTTTCATTTGCCAAGCGTTTTAATTCGGTTATCAGTTCATGAATTTTTTCATCATCCACTTCAAATGCCTCTTTTAGTGTCAGATGTGGCGGAATCAGTGCATAATGAGCATCATAGCGTTTTCTGTATGCATTTATCTCATCCTGAACCGGCTTTGATGGAAAAATAACGATACCATATTTCATATGAAAGCCTCCTTGTATATCTATTTTAAGTCTACGTTCCATTATAACAAAAATTGGATTGAATAGGAAAATAAATTTTAGAAAAATTTTAAATTGAGCTGAATATACTAGAGAATGCACGGCTTAAATCTTTTTGCCAATATTTCCAGGTATGCTGGCCGGATTCAAGTTCATGATAAACATAGTCCATGTTTTTGGACTGCAAAAGCTCATTCAACTCCCGGTTGGGTGTCAGAAAATCTGCCTTGTCTCCGTCTGTGGTTTCAACGGCTGTTTCCTCAGTTCCGACTGTGTGATAAATGGCAATCGAATGAATATCTTTCGCATCCTGGACGGCCTGTTTTACTTTTTCATCAATATAAGGCGACTGAATGATGATTTTCCCGAATGTATTCGGATATTTTAATGCGGTCATCAGTGCGATTGTTCCTGCCAGGGAGTCGCCAACGAGTGCACGGGACTGCCCCACAAGATAGGTAGGGAATAAGTCATCCAAAAGCGGGGCAGCTTCGTGTGCGAGAAACTTGATGTATGCCAGATTTTGGCTGCCGTTTGGATGATATTTATCTTTCCGGTCAAATTTATCCCGGTAATGAATCCCTGCCAGGATCGTATTGGGAATTTCACCGTTTTCGTGGAGCTGGTCAGACCATGTTGCGGCACGGCCAAGCTGATAATAATCATCACCATCCTGCATAATGCAAACCTGGTATTTATAAAGAGGTGAGAACGTCTCCGGCTGGTAGATTTTCAGTGTCATCGGTTCATTCAAATAGCAGCTGTCAATTTGTTTTTCGATCATTTTTCCTTTTCGTCCGATAGTGAACACCCCGATTATTCCATTTAAGTGATGTTGATTTCTGCTCCGGAAGCTGGCTTTCCCACAGGAGTCCCGAGTCTTCTGTGCCAATCACCAACGATCCAAACCATAGCCAGTTTATCATGATTCAGGAGGATTTTCTATGCATGGTCCTTTAATTGACCTTTATATAAGTCAAAATAGTGGCCTTGCTGAGCGATTAATTCCTGATGTGATCCTTGTTCAATAATCTCACCTTGTTCAAGCATGATGATTTTATCGGCTTCCTGAATGGTGTTGAGCCGATGAGCGATAACGAAGCTTGTTCTGCCCCGCATCAGTCGCTTGAGGGCATCCTGAATTTGCAATTCGGTTACGGTATCAATATTGCTCGTTGCCTCATCCAAAACAAGAATTGCCGGATCTGCCAGAATCGCCCGTGCAATGGTGATCAGCTGTTTTTGTCCCTGGCTGATGCCGCTGCCGTCCTGATCCAGGATGGTATCATAGCCGTTTGGGAGCCGCTCAATAAAATCATGCGCATTGGCATCTTTTGCAGCTTTCATAATATTATCATTTGATGCATCAAGTCTGCCGTACCGTATATTTTCTTTGATGGTCGCATGGAAGAGAAAGGCATCCTGCAATACAAACGCCATATGTTTGCGGAGGCTGCTCCGTTTAATATCTTTTAAATCAATGCCATCAAGGGTAATTGCGCCGCTGTCATAATTATAAAAGCGTGAAATCAAATTGATGATGGTCGTTTTGCCTGCTCCGGTGTGGCCGACAAAGGCGACTGTCTGACCGGAATACGCCGTAAAGCTGATCTCTTTTAAAATCGGTGTGTCTTCATAGGCAAAGTAAACCTTATCGAATGTCAAGCGTCCATCCGTGCTATCGATGTCGAGTGCAGATGTTTCGTCGGTTTCTTCCTGCTTTTCATCAATGATATTGAAGACACGCTCAGCACCGGCTACTGCTGACAGCAAAATATTGAACTGGTTCGATAATTCATTGAGCGGCCTGGTGAACTGCCGGGCATACTCGGTGAAAATAACGATGACACCGACCGTGATAATTCCCTGGATAGCCAGAATACCACCGGCAAGCCCGACCAGCCCAAAACTCAAAAAGTTTAGCATGTTCATGACTTTCGGAATGAACCCGGCAAACGTCTGGGCCCAGAATCCCGAATGCTGCAGGTTTTCATTGTGTTCCTGAAACTCGCGTATGACGCGTTTCTCCTGAGAAAAAGTCTTAATGACGTGTTGACCGGATACCGTTTCTTCAACATAACCGTTCAGCTTGCCCAAATGCTGCTGCTGCAGTTTGTATAACGGACCGGTTCGCTTCGTAATCCAACGAATCGCAAGGAACATCACCGGAACAATCATCATCGTGATCAGGGTTAATAGAGGGCTTAGCACCAGCATGACCACAACTGTTCCGATAAGGGTCAGGATACTGGTGAAAATTTGGATGACGGATTGGTTCAGCGTATTGTTGATATTATCAATATCATTGGTGATTCGGCTCATCAGTTCTCCGTGCTGCCGTTTATCGAAAAACGCTATCGGCAGCCGGTGAAATTGCTGAAATAACTCTTCCCGCAGTGAATAAACCGTGTTTTGCGCAATGCCCACCATCCAATAATTTTGCAGGAAAACAGATAACGAATGCAGTCCATAGATGATAAACAGCCAGACGAGCAGCATCCCGAGTCCGGATGGATCCTGGGTAACAATGAAATCATCAATGGCCCTTCCGACCATAAACGGACCGGCCAGACCCATGGCAGAGCTGATAAATACCATCAGGATGACAAGCAGAAGCATGCCTTTTTCCCGTGTCAAATACGACCAAATGCGCTTAATGGTTCCGGCTGTGTTGCGGGCACGGTCTGTTTTATCTTTTTCCTGCTGCAGACGGAGCTCATTAATTGGTATTTTTTTGTATTGAAAAGGTCGTTTAAAGTCTCTGGTCCGCATACGTATACTCCCTTCCAAATTGTGAAGCGACAATTTGCCTGTAAAGTGCAGACTCCTCAAGCAGCTCATCATGTGTACCGATTGCCAGCGTTTCACCATAATTCAGTAAAAGGATACGATCGGCGCTCATAGCCGTCGATACTTTTTGCGTAATGATCAATGTCGTACAGTTATATTCCCGGATAGCCTCGAGGAGCTTTGACTCGGTAGCCAGATCAAGTGCACTCGTACTGTCGTCAAGCATCAGAATTTTTGGCTGCCGGATCAATGCTCTGGCGATGGAGATGCGCTGTTTCTGTCCGCCGGATAAATTCACGCCTTTCTGTCCTATTTTTGTGTTGTAATCATCCGGCAGGTCCATGATCGTGTCATGAATCTGGGCGTCCTTTGCAGCCTGAATCACATCATCTTTGGATGCGTTTTCCTTACCCCAGGCAATGTTGTCGGTAACAGAGCCCGTGAACAGGAGCGGGTTTTGCGGAACGTAACCGATACTCAGGCGCAGGTTTTCCAGTTTATATGCATTGATTGGCAGATCATCAATGTAAACCGTGCCTTCGTTGGCATCATATAAGTGCGGAATCAGCTGGAACAGGGACGTTTTGCCTGATCCGGTCGCGCCCATTACTGCCAGTTTTTCACCGGGATGAACGGTAAAGGAAACGGATTCAAGCGCATTATCCGGCATGTTCGGATAAGCAAACGATACATCGTCAAAGGAAATTTTCCCGTCCTGTACAATCGTGTTCTCATAGGCATCTGCATGATCAATCAGGTCAACGTTTACCCTGAGCACACCATCAAGCCGCTCAGCCGATGCTTTGGCCCGCGAAAAGCCCATTATAATGAACGTGAACATCGAAATAGCCATTGCCACACGCATCGCGTAGTTCACGATTGCCACAACATCACCGGTGCTCGTTTCACCGGCGACGGCTAGCGCATTGCCGCGCCAGATGATAAATATCAGACTCATATTCATCACAAACAGCAAAATCGGCATCGACGCCTCGATGAAGCGGAATGTTTTGCGCATCATATTGGCCAGGTTTTCGTTTGCATCCATAAACCGGCTTTCTTCATGATCCCGCCGTAAAAACGCTTTAATCAGACGCATGCCTGCCAGGTTCTCCTGCATGACCTGATTGACATGATCAACATTGCGCTGTACCCGGTCGAACAGGCGAGTCGCAATTTTCAAAACCCAAAGGATAAATCCGACCAGAAGCGGTACTGTCACAAGAAAAACGAGTGCAAGCCGGGGACTGACGATAAACGACATGACAACTCCGCCAAGTGCGATGAGCGGCGCCTTGGCCATAATCCGGAGCGCCATGAATATCGTGTTCTGCAGCTGACGAACATCGTTTGAAAACCGTGTCACAAGTCCTGATGTCGGGTATTGATTCAGATTTGCAAATGAAAAATTTTGTATTTTATGGAAAAGCTGCTTGCGGATATCATAGGCGAATCCAAGACCGGTATGGGCGGCATAGAAGGAGTTGAAAATCCCGGCAATAAACGCCGCAAACGCCATCGCTATCATAATGCTGCCCCACATGACAATATTATTGAGATCTTGATTCACTACACCATCATTAATCATTTTTCCGAGAAAAAACGGCAGTAATAATTCTACCATCAGTTCGATTAAGGTCAGCGAATAGGCTGCAGTGATAGGGATTTTATATGGTTTCAGAAAGGAAAGAACATGCCTCAAGCCTTTGACCTCCGATGTCATTTTTGCTTTTGTCTTCTTATCATTATAAAGGTAAACAGCTGATTTAGCCAAAAATTTATTTCGGAATCAGAAGTAATTTGATGACCTTTTTATCCCGACTTAACAGGCAGCAAATACACCATTCTGGAATAATTAGCTGACAGCCAAGCGATACCTCATAATTTCAATTGAATTAGCAGATACTACCGGGAAAGTGCGAATTAAGGCGGGGAAGCAAATGTTTTTGTTTCTGGGAAAACTGATTCTGTTATATTTCGTGACGATCATTATCATCCGGTCGATGGGAAAATCAGCATTTGCCCAGTTGACAGCACATGATCTGGCAGGGATCTTTTTTGTCATTTCACTGGCTACAGGGCCGATTGTTACGAATAATATTGGATACACCATAACAGGCTTGATTGTCGTTGGTCTGATCCATATTGGGTTCTCCAAGCTGATGCTTTTTAACGGGTTAAACAGGATTTTTGTCGGGAAACCAACGATTGTCATTAAACATGGCAAGCTTGTGCGTGAAAATTTAAAAGGAACCCATTTTACACTTTCAGAACTGTTATCCGAAGTACGCGAAAAGGGATATCCGAATATCTCGTTTATAGACTATGCAATTATCGAGCCAAACGGTGGAATAAGCATTGTTCCGCAGCAGGATATTGCTCCCATTACCCCCGCACAATTGGATATTGACACGACTTATCACGGCCTCCCGATAGCGGTGGTGATCGAGGGCCGGATCCAACACCAGAATTTACAGCTTATTAACAAGGGGGAACAATGGTTGAAAAAAGAACTTGCTCATGCCGGTTATCCTGATCGAAGCAACGTTTTCTATGCGGCTGTGCGTGATGACGATTACTCACTGATGGTTGATACAGGGACAGGGAGCACGGGTGAAGGATAGAAGCTGCTTACGGGAATTTCAGTATGACGATTTTCGGCGGCTGCCGAAAATCAACATGATAGAAAGGGTGCACCGACTTTTTTATCGCACCGCGCGAAATTAGAGGGTCCTCGCGCGATTTCCTGAGGACGCCGCGCGAAATTCAGGCTCGTCGCGCGAAATACTGAGGACGCCGCGCGATATCCAAGGCTGGTGCGCGATATCGTGCCAACTTCGCGCGAATTGCTCAGCGTCCTCAATCCTCTCATTTCCCAATCCCGCTGCAGAATCACAAAAACTATCCACAACAAATTGTATAGTTTCCTTAACAATAAAAAAAGAACCCTTATTAAAAAGGGTTCTCGGTTATGATTCCGAGTGGGCTCGAACCACCGACCTCATGCCTGTCAAGCATGCGCTCTCCCAGCTGAGCTACGGAATCATTTTTACTTATGAAATTATCGACAAGTATTACTATAAATAAATTTTAATGCGCTGTCAAGATATTTTGTTTTTAAAACTTGTATATCTCTT